>CAZUZY010000021.1:0-49641 GCA_964624885.1 uncultured Polyangiales bacterium
GGGACGCCTTCAGAGCGCTCTGGGTGTACCTTCGGGGCGCTCTGGGGGGACCTTGAGCGCGATTTACAGAAAGGTCGCGGTGCGGCCGATCGAGAAGTGCTTGTTTTCGGCTCGGCCGATGGCCGGACCGTCCGAACGGATCTCCGTCTCGAGGCGCCACCAGCGGTGGCGGTCCAACCCGCCGGTTGGCGGGCGGTGGCGGGTGCTACGCCAGCTTGCGAGGGGCCCCGTGACACGGAGCTTCTTGTCGACCCACGCGTCACGAGACGTGACCCGACGTGACTCGCCGCGCGCACGAGCGCGGGCGGCGGCCCTGCCCTCCGCGGCGCTGATCGCGCCCGTCACGCATTGAAGAGGTGCGGATCCCTTCCGGTGTAACAGAGCCACTCGAGCGATCTCGAGGGCCCTTTCCGAGATGGTGATCTGCGTTTCGACGACCCGTGTCTCCTAGATCACCAACTCTCCTTACGTGGCTCGCGCGGCGAAACGTGGTCTCATAGCGGCACTCGCGTCGGCGTGGCGCTTGGTCCGCAGCGCGGGGAATTGACTGCGAGAGGCACTTCTCGGCAGGGCCAGCAACTTTCGTGGACTTCGCGCGCGCGAGCGTGGGACGGCTCGTGATTTCAAGCCCCGGAAGGCTCCGCCGCTCGCCGCTGCATTGACCCGAGTTCGTGCGGCTTGGACCCGTCTGCCCTCGTGAAACGCAGCCATATCCAGCGGTTGCACGGGTTGTCGACGCCACGGAAAGGCCGCGTCAAGGGGAGCTATCTCAGGTCGGAAATACAGCTTGACCATCCCCATGCCCTGGATGGACTCGGACTCGATGTGCTCGATGCCGTTCAGATAGAGGAAGTGGTACTCGTAGTAGTTGATGAGTTGCGTCTCCATCTGGGTCGGAGACATGCCGCCGTAGGGCTGCACGACGTAGACCACGGGGACGCCGAGTTTCGGGAAGATGTCGGCAGGCGCTTTCTTCAGAGACAGGAACGCAGCGATCGCGATCGCGAGCATCGCGACGATCACCGTGATGGGGCGACGGAGCGCGCCGAGGACGAGCCCTTTGCCTTGGCGGCTGCCCCCAGGAGCGGCTGCAGGTCCCCCTGGGCGCGGTGGACGGCGACGAGCGCGCGCCAGGCCTCGAGCCGCGCGATCGCGTCGTCGCGCTCCGCGGTGGTCAGCGCTCGCTCGGCTTCGACGACTTCGAGAACCGAGCCGTTGCCCGTCAGGTAACGGGTGTTCGCGAGCTCGGCGGCACGACGCGCGGCCGCCACCGCGCTGGTCGTCTCCTTGGCGACGGCGAGGAAGCTCGTGAGCGTCGCGCGCGCGACCTTGACCTCGGTCGCGAGCTCGGTCTGCGCTTCGATCGCGCGCGCCTTCGCCAATGAGGCCTCCGCGTTCTCGATCTTCATCTTGGCATTCGCGCTCGGGATGTCCGTCGGCGCCCATGTCACGACGACCCCGACGGCCCAATTGGGTGTGTCGGGCAGGAGTCCTCCGCCTGCCGCCGAGTTCGGCCCTCCGCCGATCACGTAGCCGCCGCCGCGCAGCCACGCAGCGCCAGCGAGCTCGACCTTGGGGAGCATCGTGAGCTTCGCCACCGCCGCGCGGGCCTCTGCAAGCTTGGCCACATCTTCGTGGGCGACGACGGCCGGGTGCGGCGCCTTGGGCGACTCGGGCATCGCTGGCAGCTCCGCGAACTCGGACTCGACCACCTCGATCGCCCACTCGGTCTCCCCGATGGCTTGGGAGAGCTTCGCGTGGGTGACGGTTACACCAAGCTTGGTCTTCTCGACGAGCACGCGCGCAGCCGCGATCTCCGTGTCCGCGCGGGCCAGATCGAGGTCCGGTCGCAGCTTCTGAGCGACGAGCGTCGCGACCACGTTGTGAAACGTCTGGGTCCGCTTGGCGCTCGCATCCGCCGCTCTCTGCAGCGCATGCGCCTCCACGACGACGAGATAGGTGTCGGCCACTTGGGCCAGGACCAGGAGTCGCGTCACGGTGCTCTGCGCCTTCGCGAGGGAGACCTCCTTGCCAGCGACGCCGACGATCGCTGGGCGTCGGACGAGATCGAGGACGTCCCAGGTCGCCGTCACGCCGACGCTGCTCTGCCAGACACCCGTGCCCAGCCTCGACTCGCCCGGCGGTCCCTGGACCCCAGGAATGCCCGGCATCGCGAACGTCGCCCCCGGAACGACGTTGTCCGTCGACCGGGTCACCTGGCCCACGAGCGCGACCTTCGGCACGGCCTCGCTCTCCGCGAGCCCGACCTTCGCCTCCGCCCCCGCCTCCTTGCTCGCCGCGGTCCCGACGGCGGGGCTCTTCTCGAGGGCGTGTGCTGCCGCCTCCTTCAGCGTGAGCCGATGGACGGTCGTCTCGGCGTGCAGCGCCGAGGACGCGAGGAGCGTTGCCCAGACCAGGCCACGGAACACGGCGTGCCGCATGGCAACGAGGGTACCGGTATTGGGCCGCAACACAATGGCCGTTGCGGAGTGTAATAGATCTTGCGCACGCGACGCCAACGCGGTCAGTGTGCACGCTGGTGCTCCACGGTCGCGCCGAACATGTGCGAAACGCTCGGGGAGCGTCTCCTCTCGCGTCCTGACCGCGCGGTGGAGCTCGTACCTCGCGCGCGGGTCGGTCGCGGCGCCACCGGTTCGCCGAGGCCGATGCGATCCTCCTCCGCGGCATGCGCGTGCGGAGCTGCCATCCTGGCGGGTATGGGAACGCGGGGAGTCGTTGGCCGGCGGGCGGGCTCAACTCCGACTCGGCGTCGCGTGGGAGCACGCCGAAGAGGTGAACGCGCAAACCGATCAACTCGGGCAAAGCGGCGTCCGCATCCGCCGCGCGCACGCGCCCTGTCAGGTGCAAGAGGCCTGCGTCGACCGCTCGCAGCGCCTCGTCGAACCGCCATCGTCGCTCGAGCGTGGTCGCGACACCAAACGTCGCCGTGGCTCCTACCACTCGGTCATGGTGCTCGCAGAAAAGGCGTGCCGTGACCTGAGCCTGGTCTGCCCGCCCGAGAGCAACGCACGTCGGGCGCCGAGCAGCATCGACCCCACGATGGTCACCACTGCCAACGCAGCGACGACAAACACCAAGACGGTGCAGAGGACGGCGAGCAGGCCGGCACCGTCCTTCGACAGCGGCACGCACCGACGGCTGACCGAGGATCACCCGGAAGGCGACGGCCAAAGCCGCCAGCGCCGCCCAGGCAACCAGCACGCGTCGGAGGACGCGCGGCCACGTACACGCCTCCGGCGGCGGTGAGGGCGCTGTGCCCGCGGGGTGGGCATCTCGGCGACAAGGTCCTGCCCATTCGGGAACACGCGCGCCAGCCATGCCCACGTCTTACCGGCGCGGGGGCTGGTCTCGGGTGCAGCCACCCAGTACGTCGTCGACCGGTGCACCACGGTGAGCCGCCGGAGCGCGCGGTGCAGCGCTCGGCTCCGCGGATCGAGGCCCTCGGCCAGCAGGATGTGGTGCACCAACGACGCCGCATGTCCCACACCTGCGGCGCGTGCCGAGCTGGCCGTCGCGCTCGGGTGGGTGGACGACATCCCGCGCCTTCGCGCCCATCTCGTCAAGCACACGCCTTGATCGAGGCCTGAGCCCCGACGCGGTCACCCGTCGACGCAACTGCGAGCGCGCGCGGCGTGGAGGTGGGCGTCTGTCGCCCAGTCGGTAGGAGCCCCTTAGGGCGCGCGATCCCGCGCTCGGCACGCACGGATGACTGCCACTTCACCGGCCCTCCAGGCAATCTCGGCCTCGTGGGAGTCGAGCAAGTCGTCAGTCCGAGGCAAGGATCGGCCGGCTCCGCGCCTCGGCCAGCCATGCCCCAGCGTCGAGATCGCCGCAGTTGATCGCGGCACCGGTGAGGTTCGCGCACTGGACCGCCAGCCGATTCGGAAGGATCCCGTACGCGGCGACGACGAGCACGCCAGATGAAGTGCGCGTCAGGGGTCATCGCGAGCTCCACCGGGGGCTTCCGCCGAGTTGCACGTGGAAGAAGACGACGGCGTCGAGGACGTCGCGGGCTCCGGCGCGCGCTTGCTCGTCGGGCTCGTAGCCGGCGGGCAGGGGCTGGACGCGCCACGCACCGATGTGGGCGCCGTAGAGGGCCCAGAGCGCGGCATCGAGGACCGGTCGGGTGAGGCCGACGTAGCGGTTGGTCACGAGGAGAAGCTGGTTCCAAGGGTGGGCGCCGAGCCGCGGGAGCACCTCGGCGAGCGGACCGCGCGCGAGCAGCATCAGAAACCCATCGGTGCCGAGCCCGAGGATGAGGGCGCTGTGCTTACAGATCTCGACCGCGCAGGCATGGCGCGCATCGGCGCGTTGGACGACGATGCCGACGAGCGCGCTGAAGCGCCGTTCGAGGACGCGAGGGGCAGGCATCACTCGGCCCCCTTGGTGAGGACGGCGCGGAGCGTCGCGAGCCCGGCCTCGACCTCGCGGGGGAGCCCGTCGCCAAGCTCCAGGTCGATGAAGGCGATGGCCTCGTGGGGATTCACGCAGACCACCCACCCGGCGCGGCGTTCGAGGGTGGCCAGCTCGACGGCGGCGGCGAGGACGTAGGCCTTGGCGGTGGTGACGCGGTAGCTGGTCCCCGCGGGGAGTTCGAGTTGGATGCGGGGGCGGGGCGTGCCGTAGGTGCTCTCGGCGAGGACGAGCCGCGCGGTGACGCCCGCGTAGGTGGTGACCATCAGCGACTCGGGCTCGGGGCGGCTGCGGCGGAGGCGGGGCATGTGTGCGTGGGTCCTTTCAGGCCGCGCGGGGTCATCAAGCGCGGCGTGACCACACGAGTGAGCTTGAATTCGCAGGAGTGAAGTCCCTCGAGCCGGTCTTTCTCCGAGCTGCGCAGCTTGCTTCCGGCGCTTGAAAACAAGCCGCGCCGTGGGTCGAACGCACTTGCTGCGTTGCCGCGATCGCCTCGGGCGAGGCAGCCTTCGCGCGGCGCATCGCCCTCCTCGCCCGCACGTCGGTGCGAAAGCGGCCCTCGCCGACGCGGGGCACGACCCACTGAGCGCCGTAGGCCTTCACCTGACCCATCTCGTCGCTGCTTGGAGTGAGACGCTGAAATTGACCGTCGGAAGCGGGTGGCACTACGGTGGCACTCGATGGCCGCCCGCAGACCTCCGACGAAATCCGCCCGCAAGCGCTCCACCCCGTCGAATCGCCGTGGAGCCCCGGATGTGGTGGAGAAGCGCATCGTCGCACGAGCGTTCAACGAGATGCTCTCGCCGACGAAGGCGAAGGTGAAGGCGACCCACGACGGGCGCACGGAGAGGCGCCGGGCGCGGCTGCTCCGCGATCTGACGGGCGAGGGCAAGAAGGCCCTGAAGCCGCTCAAGATCCTTGGCATGGTTGCCGACCTGATCGAGCTGGGCGAGACGCTTGGGACCATTCGCAAGGCGCGTGCGGTGCCTCGCCCGCGGCCGGAGTCGCCCGAAATGGTCGCGCTGGTCGAGCGGTTGCACGCTGCCTACGCCTTCCCCTCGGTGGCCTACCGCTTCGTCGGCGTCGGCGATGGCGTGCTCGCGAAGGCGGGCATCAAGCCACGGGCCCGCAAGGGCACGTCCAGGAGCAAGCGGACCAAGTAGAGGAGGGACTGGCGCGCTGCGAGAGGCAGAGGGCCCGTGGCATGAGTGCCCGAGCGCCCGGGCGCCGATAGATCCCTTCGCGGGCTCCTCGCTCACGCGTGCCCATCCGGAAGGCCGGCTCGGTCCATGACGTTCGTCATTGGGGGTGAGGCCTGGATCTGGGCAGACTGTTCGGATGGGCGGGAAACGGCTCGGCGTGCTGGCCGCGTGCCTTGCAACGGCTTGCGAATCGTCTCCGATGGCGGCCGTCGACGCCACGAGCGACACGCCGGTGACCGATGCCGGGCGGGACGGGCCGCTCGGAGTCCCGACGACGGAGGATGACTTCCACGTCCCTGGAACACAGGTCGGTGACATCCCTGCGAACGCCATCCCCAGCACCACCCAGTGCGTGCTCTGCCACGAGGCCAGCGACATGCCCGTCGGGCCCTTCGCGGGCTGGCGCGGAAGCCTGATGGGCAACGCAGGGCGCGACCCCTTGTTCCGGGCCCAGCTCGCCACCGCCAACCAGGACGCCCCAGGCGTCGGCTACTATTGCCTGCGCTGCCACGTGCCAGCCTCGGTGCCGTCGGGGCACGTGACCGATCCGAAGGGGGCTGCCCTCGACGCCCAGGACGCAGAGGGTATCACCTGCGCCTTCTGCCACGCCATGGTGGATCCACGTTCCAAGACGGATGGAGACCTGGCCGTGCTGTCCAAGCTCTCCTCGCTTCCGACAACGTTCGGGAATGCGCAGTTCGTGCTCGCGGCCGACAAGATTTGGCGTGGGCCGCGGACGATACCTGACGCCACCCACGCGACGCAGGCTTCGCCCTTCTACAAGACCAGTGAGCTGTGCGGCACCTGTCACGACGTCGGCAACCCAGCCACCGTCCGCAACGCCGACGGCAGCTACTCCTACGGTCCGGTCGGCATACCGGCGACCGATCCCAACCCCCTGAGCCAGTTCCCTCTCGAGCGGACCTACACCGAATGGCGGCTCAGCGCGTTCGCCAAGGGTGGCGTCGACATGAAGGGGCGGTTTGGAGGCGTTGGGGCCACCAACGTCTCCACCTGCCAGGACTGCCACATGCCCCGCGTCGCAGGCAAGGGAGCCGCCTGGGCTGTAGAGCGGCCGGATCTCGCCACACACGAGCTCGCGGGAGCCTCTGCGTGGGTGCTCCGCATCGCCGCGAAGGAGTTCGCTGGCGACGTCGACCCGGCACAGCTCGAGGCGGGGGCGAAGCGCGCCGAAGCCATGCTCGCCAAGGCGGCGTCGCTCGAACTGTCCCGCGCCGACGGCAAGCTCCGGGTCAAGGTCATCAACGAGTCGGGTCACAAGCTCCCTACTGGGCACATCGAGGGGCGCCGGGTCTGGGTCAACGTTCGCTTGCTGGACGGAGCCGGCGCGCTCGTGCGCGAGTACGGTCGGTACGACGCGGCCGCTGCCGAACTGGACGAGGCGACGACGACTGTGTTCGAGATGCATGTGGGCCTTAGCCCACTGGCCGCGGCGGTGACGGGCTATCCCGCGGGAGTCACCACCCACATGTCCCTGGCCGACGTCGTGGTCAAGGACACCCGCATCCCCCCGCGGGGCTACGAAGCAAAGGCGTTCGCTGCCGCCGGAGCCATGACGATGGGCTACCCCTACGCCGATGGTGAGCACTGGGCAACGCTCGAGTACACGCTGCCAGTGGGCACCGCCAAGGCGCGAGTCACGGTGTACTACCAGACCGTCACCAAGCACTATGTCGAGGCCCTTCGAGCCGGCAACGTCTCTGACAACGCGGGCGAACGACTGCACGCGCTCTGGCTCGCCACCGACAAGGGGCCGCCCATCGCCATGGTGAGCGGCGAGTTGGCCTTGCCGTAACGCTAGCGCGCGCAATCAAGCCCTCTGGAGACCATTGCGACGGGCACGGCCCGTGGGGAGATCATCGGTGACCCATCTGACCCATTGTCTCGAACTCGACCACCAGCGGCTCGATGCGGTGCTGGCCGAGGCCAAGGGCCTCGCCACGAAGGGGGCGTTGCACGATGCGCAGGACCGCTTCGACATCTTCGCGGCGGGGCTCTCTCGACACATCGACGCCGAAGAGACCATCCTGTTCCCGGCACTGGGTGACGCCGCGGAGGGGCCAGTGCGCGTGATGTGCACGGAACACCACCGTTTGCGGGAGCTCCTCGGGGCGATCCGCTCCGCTCTCGCGAACGACCAGAGCACCTGGACCGAACCTTTCGGGGCGCTCGAGGCGCTGCTCGGGCAGCACAACGCCAAGGAGGAGCGCGTCCTCTATCCGCTTTCAAACGACGTGACAAAGGGGCGAACTGACCTGACCGCCTTGTGCACGACGCTCGGGGCGGCGATCGAGTCTCCTGTGGTCGAGCGCTAGCTGGAGCGGGGCTTCGGGGTAGGCGGACCGACCCGGCCGCACTTGACTCAGGGTGGCGCGACGTTCTCCTGGCTGCGAGCGTCGCGACTCACAGCTTGGCGACGTCACATGTTCCGTCGGGACCTCCACGCCACGCGTTGAACACGATCTCGCTCGGTCCGAGGTAGCTTGGATGCTGGGGGCATAGACCCGACGGCAGAGGGATTTTGCGCCGTCCACTCCCATCCGGGCTCATGACCCAGAGGAACTGTCGAAGCACGGCACCGGCGATTTCGATCGACCAGTACGTGATCTCCTTGTCGTCGGCGCGCCACTCACCGTAGGAGAGTGTTGTTGTCGGGTCGGTGCCGACCGCGGGCAGGGTGACCTGCGGCCCACCGTCCATCGGGCCCATCACCTGGCGGTAGGGGTAGAGGGTCACGGGACCCACCGACGCCGAGATGTTCGGATCTTGCTGCATCCACAGGATCTGGCTGCCAGAATTGCTCATCCGCGAGTCGTTCGTGCCAAGCACGTCGCTCAGGGTGGTCCACCCGCAGCACCCTCCCGTGCTCGGGCAGATGGGGCAGCCCACGAAGCCGACCGAGCCAATGACACTCGTGCCCGTTGCCGGCATCTTCCAAACGGGTCGCATCCACTTCCCTGAGAGATTGACAGTGGCCGTGAACGAGATGATGCCCGTGCCATCGCTCGGGCCACTCTGATGCGGGTCGACCGGCACGAGCAGAGATGGTGGTGTGGCGACAGTCTCGATCGACGCGACCGCTGGTAGAGCCCCGAAGGACGCTCGGGCGAGATGGACCTCGGCCGCGCCAGCGTCAGGCAGTCCCTGCACGAAGATGACCTTCCCGTCCTCAGTCCACGATGGATTGGCCGCGGTGCCACCAGACACCGTCCCTGCGACGACACTCTGCGCGGTGGGAGCTTCGCGGCGGAAGATGACGATCTCGGTTCCAGCGTAGTGGGCGCCGATTCCGATCTCGTTCTCCATAGAGAGGCCGTTGCCGTCCGGATCCTTGCCGTAGCGTGTTGCAACGAGCCAACCGCTGGGCGAGAGGCGAACGTGCGACAGCTCGCGGGTTCCAGCGTCCAGGAGGAGCGACAGCCCTGTGCCATCGGTCTTCACGGTGTAGAGGCCGAGCCGCGGGAGGCCACCGTCCCAGCTCATGTCGTCGGTTGCATCGGGCCCCGCCTCAGGGGTCGTCTCGGGCACGTCGTCGAGGGGGGCATCAAGGCCGCCATCACCTGGATTGTTGGCGGGCTCAACGGCGCCACTGCACGCCCACGCCAGGGCAGGAAACCCGAGCGAGAGCACGATGAGGGCACGAATCTTGTTCATGGGGCTTCAACCTCAGGCCTTGGGGCCGACACTCAGCGTACAGCACGTTGAGGTCTACGAGGAGGAGCACAACGCACCGTCAACGAACGAACGCGGGCGTGGTTGCACGTAAGGCGCTCCACCAATCCGACCAGCGCGACGAGTTCACTCGCAGCGTGAGGAGTGCATATTGCGTAGACATGGTGCGCGACAATTGTCGTGAATCGAAGTGAGCCTACTATGGCCACGCGGCGATGCGCTGTTGACCTGTCCACACGAGCGTCACGATCCACTTGACCAGTGTGGAGTCCATCGACTGAACTCCGTCGATGGCTAGACGGTTGCGCATCAAACTGATCACCGTGCCGTGGGAGCTCGAGGTGCCAGCGCTGTCGTTGGCCTGCCTGGCGGCAGTGACGCCGGAGGCGCGATTCGAGGTGGCGATCGTTGACACGCTCCGCCAGCGCCTGAACGAGGACGAGCCAGTCGACGCGGTCGGCATCACGGCCTCAACCCCCGCGGTCTCCGCGGCATACGCACTCGCCGATCGCTACCGCGCGAAGGGCGTCCGCGTGATCATGGGAGGGCACCACGTCACCGCGATGCCGCGTGAGGGGCTCGAGCACGCCGACGCCGTGGTGATCGGGGAGGGTGAGACCAGCTGGGTCCGCATCCTCGACCAGCTGAGCTCCAACCCCCGGCAGGTGCAGGGGACCTACCGCGATCGTGCCCCCGACCTCTCGACCCTGCCCGCGCCACGGGTGCGTGGCATCCCGCTCGAGCGCTACGGGCAGTACAATTACCCGATCATCGCGTCGCGCGGCTGTCCCGAGGTCTGTACCTTCTGCTTCGCGAAGCGAATGAGCCACGGCTTCCGCGCCTACCCCGTCGCACGAGTCCTCGAGCAGATCCGCAGTCGCCCACCATGGGCGAAGATCCTGTACTTCGTGGACGACAACCTGGCTGGAGATCTGGACTTCGCGCGCGAGCTATTTCAAGCGCTTCGCCGCGAGAAGGAGCGGGTGCCGTTCGCGATCCAGGTCCGCTCGGAGCTCGCCGACGACGGCGCGATGCTCCGACTGGCTCGAGAGGCTGGCTGTTGCCTGATGTCGTCCGGGTACGAATCCGTGAATCAGGGGACGCTCGATGCGCAGTGTAAACGAGCCAGTGCGGGCGAGTACTCACGGCGCATCAAGGCGATCCAGGCCGAGGGGATGATCGCTTCCGGCAACTTCATGTTCGGGTTCGACGACGATGATGTGGACACATTCGAGCGCACGCTGCAGTTCCTCGATGGCACGGGCATGCTCCACGGCAACTTCACGACCGAGATCCCCTTTCCAGGCACTGCAGCCCACCGCCGCTACGAGCGCGAGGGACGAATCCTGACGAAGGACTACGACCACTACGTGGGCAAGGGACAGGTCGTCGTGCGGCCTGCGCGCATGTCGTCCAAGGAGCTCGAGCATGGCATTCGATGGCTCGCGCTCTCCTACTACAGCCCTCGACGGGTCGCCTTGCGGGCGCGCGTCGCCTACGACAACAAGAGGCTCTTCAGCGAGCTGGGCGGGACCCAGCGTGCCGCGGCGATCGTTGGGCTCAGCGCCTTCCAAGTCTACCAGTGGCGCTATCGGATGACGAAGCTCGGGTATTCCGCCTATCGCCGCTTGCTCCCGTGGGCGAAGTACTCCTATCCGGCGGAGTGGTCGCGCCGTAGCAACTTCGACCAGCCCCAATAAGCCGTCGAGTCATCGTAGGGGCGCGCCACGTGACATCACGACTTCTCCCCATCGACGACAAGTGCCTTCCGCCGTCGCCTTGGGTGGTGGGGATGCTCGACGAGGGGAGCGGAGCAGAAGACACGTCGCGGAACTCGAGGTCGAGCCCTGCTCGCGCTCCCGCGTGCCGGATCGCATCACTCTGGGCCAAATTTGGGCCTGATCCGGTTTCGCAGACACCTGGCGAAGGTGGATACGATGGCGCGGATGGCACCCAAGGGGCAGCAGAGGCAGAAGCGGCGTAGCTTCACGGACGAGTTCAAGGCCGGCGCCGTGGAGCTGGGACAAGTCGGTGGCGTCCGTCGCCCGCGACCTCGACCTGACCCCATCGCCACTGACGGCGTGAGTGAAGCAGGCCCGCGCGGATCGCGGCAAGGGGGCGACGGGGCTGACGACCGAGGAGCGCGCCGAGCTCGCCGCCTCCGCAAGGACAACCGGGAGCTCCGCCTCGAGCGAGACATCCGAAAACAGAGCCGCGGCCTTCCTCGCGAAGGAGAGTGCGTGAAGTTCACGCTCATCGAGGCGGAGAAGGCGACGTGGCCGGTCGCGATCACGTGCAGGGCGCTCGGCGTGTCGCGCCCTTCTACGCCTGGCTCGACCGGCCGGAGTCGAAGCACGAGACCGAGGACCAGCGCCTCGGTGTACTCGTTTGCGAGGCGTTCGCGCGGAGCGGCGAGAGGTACGGAAGTCCGCGCGTCGCGGTCAGCTGGGCGCGCACGAGCATGATCGGGGCGGGTCCGGACATCCACGCGGTGGACGCGTAGCGCGGCGTCAGATTCAACCCTCCAGAGATGGACCGCCGGCAGGATGTAGCGTCCATGGGTAGAGGGTGATGAGGCCGTTGATGATTGCGGCCAAGCTCGCCTTTCTCGGGGAGGACGTCCCAGCGGCGGCCGACTGGCATTTTCGAGACGCTGGAGGTGGAGGGGCACGTTGCGTGACTCTGGTCATCGACCACAGGTTGGGCAAGAGTATAGAGTGCGTAGTGCCACTGTTTACTACGGAGGAACCGATGAGCAACACGCCCCACGCCACGGAGAAGGCCACCCGGACTCGCACCCCCGTCTTCCGCGCCGTTCGCCGCATCGTCGACGCCGTCGAGGACGTCGTCGACGACGTCATCGAGCGCGGGGAGGACGCGGAGCGCGACGCACGCAAGCTGGTGCACAACCTGGTCCGCGAGCGCGAGCACGAGGAGGCCAAGAAGTAGTGGTCGATCCGCGCGCGGACCCCCGCCCGCGGACGAGGGGCGCCGCCGCGGCCTCGCTGCCAGGTCGGCTGCGAGAGATCGCGGCGGCGCTTGGCCCCTTCGCGGGCCAGGCCCTGCTCGACGATGCCCGTCGGCTCGGGCTCGTGGGGGGCGAGGTTGGGGGCCGCGGCGACTCGCTCTGTCGCGGCCTCGAGGCCCTCGGACCGGTGTTCATCAAGCTGGGCCAGCTGCTGTCGACCCGTCCCGACATCATGTCGGCCGACAACATGCAGGCCCTCCAGCGGCTCCAGAGCCGGGTCGCGCCCATGGAGCGCGCGGAGGTCAAGGCCACGCTCGACGAGCACGCCGCCGTCCTGAGCGGCTCGCCCTTCGAGCACGTCGACCTCGAGCCCATCGCGTGTGCGTCGCTCGCCCAGGTGCATCGGGGCGTCCTGCGAGACGGAGGCGAGGTTGCGATCAAGCTGCGTCGCCGCGGGGTGCTCCCGCGAATCGAGCTCGACCTCGCGGTCCTCCAGCTCATGGCGCGAGGAGCCGAGCGCCTGGTCGACGCGGAGGTCTACGACTTGCAGACGACGGTGGAGGAGCTCGCGCAGGCGCTGAGAGAGGAGGTCGATCTGCGCAGCGAGGCCGAGAACCTGCTCGTCTTCGGGCGCAACCTGCGTCGGTGGTCGCCCTCGCTGCGAGTCCCTGAGGTCCGCGAGGAACTGACCACGGGCTCGGTGCTCGTCATGGAGCTCGTCCGGGGACGTCCGCTCGGTGATGGCGGCGCGGACAACCTGCGCGGCGCTGATCGGGCGACCCTCGCGCGTACGCTTGCCCACGCCTACTTCCAGATGTTCTTCATCGACGGCGTCTTCCACGCCGATCCACACCCCGGGAACATCCTGGTCGACGAAGCCGGCTCGCTCGTCCTGCTGGACTTCGGCATGGTCGGCCGCATCGAGCGGCAGGTGTCCGACAACCTGGTGCGGGTGCTGCTCAACTTCCAGCTCAAGGACTCGCACGGCGTCGCGCACGCATTCCTCGACCTCGGAAAGCCGACGGCGCGCGCAGACGAGGTCGGTTGGATCATGGACGTGCGCCGCCTGCTTCCGCGCTACCACGGGATGCGCCTCGAGCGTCTAAACGTGGGGACGCTTCTCGTCGACTTGCTCCGCAACGCCGCGCGCAACGGCATCCAGGCCCCCCCAATCGTCGCGCTGGTCTGCAAGAGCCTCGCGAACATGGACGGCTCGGCGCGACTGGTCGACCCGACCACCGACGTCGTCGGCGCCTTCGACAGCTTCCTCCCGACACTGCTCGAGATGCACGCCAGACGCGTGGCGTCCATACAGGACACCGCCAAGGTGGCGCTCGACGTCTACATCGGGGCCCAGCGGATCCCCTTCCAGATCGCCACGATCCTCGAAAAGGCGGCCACGGGGCGACTGCGGGTGGTGGTCGACACGCTGAAGCGATGATACCCCTGGCAGACGCGTGTCCGCCCCGGAAGGCCTCTACAAGATCAGCGAACTCGCACGCCGCACAGGGGTGTCGGTGGGCACGATCCACTTCTACATCCGCGAGGGGCTCCTTCCTCGACCGACTCTAAAGACGTCGCGCAACATGGCCTACTACGACTCCAGCTTCGTGGAGCGGATTCGCCTGGTCCGGCGCCTGCAGGAGGAGCGGCGTCTGCCGCTGTCGATGGTCCGGACGATCGTCGCCGAGAGCGACAACGACGGCGTGCCGAGTCTCGTGGAGCTCGAGGCAAAGGCGGCGGCCGCCATTGCCGCCGAGGCCGACGCGATGGTGGCCGAGCGGGACCTGCTCGCGCGCACCGGCCTCGCCCGAGCCGACCTCGACGCTATGCTCGACCTTGGCGTGGTGGTGCGCGCCAGATCTCGCCCTCCCGCGTTTTCTGCCAGCGACGCCGCGATCGTGGAGATCGTCGCTCGGGCGAGGACCCTTGGTCTGACGATGGAGCTGTTCCCCGCGACCGACCTCGAGGTGTATCTTCGATCCATCCGCGCGCTGGTGGTCGAGGAGGTGTCCCTCTTCGCGCGGCGCACCCGAGGCAGGACGCTGCCTCTGCCGGCCGATCGGCTGATGGAGTCGGTCGTGAACCTGATGGGGGAGTTGATTCGGCACCTGCGGCGGCGACTCATCGTGGACCTACTCTCGAGCGCGCAGTCCTCCCCTCGGAAGCGTCGTTCGGCCCGCTGATCCACAGCGACGAATCGGTCGCCTCCACAGGCGACTGACGTAGATTCCCGGTCTTAGGCCACCCCCACCTATTTAGTGCGCGCCGGATTTCGGCTTGGTGGGGATCGGGGATAGATCATGCGGCCTGACGAAAGGGGGCCGTGAGGCCGAGGGCGCGGAAGCGGCGTAGGCCACCGACTCTGCGGAGAGGGTTGACGACCATGAAGCGGAGCTTGGTGAGGAGGTAGTCCTCGCGAGCGCCGAACCAGCGTCTCCAGTTTCGATGCGACCGGTGGATGGATGGTGTTGACGCCTCCATGACTCCCTCACCTACCACCGCGAGGAGATCCCTCACCCTCGGTAGCGGACGACAGGACTTGCGCTGGGTGGGCCGAAGGGCCCTCTCGAGGCCGACGGCCATGACGGCGACCAAGAGCGCGCAGGACCCAGCGGTCGGTTGCAAAGTCCAACAAAGCCGCCGCACTTCCGCGGCGTCCATGGGCCGACGCACCTCTCGCCGTCGGTCACGCCACCTCGCAGTCGCGAGCTCGGTGGCCCCCGGTTTCCGACGAAGAGCGGGCTACTAAGCTCGGCAACCGCTCCCGTCGGCGCCTACGCCACGATGCCGACCCGTGCCGACATCGGGACCTCCGGAAGATCGGTGTCTGCCCGCAGGACCTGCGCGCACACGTTCGGCCCGATGGCCCCGTCGCCAGGCACCCCCGGTCAGGCACGACACCTGCTCGCTGGACTCGCAGAGTGCACGGAGCGGAGAGCGTCGTCGTTGGCACCGGCGCGCGCGTGGCCATCGCGACCTCGACGACCTCCTCACCAAGCTCCGCCCCATGGTTCGCCAACCCTCTCCGCGGCGTCGATGGCCTACTCGCGCTTCCGCGCCCTCGGCCTCATGCCGCCCATCCGCCAGGCGGCATGATCTGCCCGATTCCCACCAAGAGCCCATGAGCTGCGCTCGGAGTGGTGAAGCTTCGAGGCGCGCCAGGCCGGCGATGCGCCCGTCGTGGCCGCGCAGCGCGAAGTCGCCGCGTCGTCGTCCAGCACGAGGCCCAAGCCGGGGCCACCGTTCATCGCGCCCTCGCCCTACAGTCTCAAATGCAGCCAGGACTTCTCGAAGAGCACCTTGCCGGCATGCCAGCGCCAGCTCGGCGGGTGGATCGTCACCGTGGGCTTCGGTTCGGCGTAGAAGTCACCGCCGCCAAAGCCCGCCTTGCCATCGCCGATCTCGATGAAGCACTCGCCGTGGCCGTTGAAGCGCTCGGCCGCGTTGCGCCCGTCGATCAGAGCCGCGATGTTCCGCGCCACCACCTCGGCCTCGCCGTGCGCGAAGACGCCCGCCTTCGGGAGCGGCTTGCCGAGCTTCAGCGGAATCGACACGACGTCGCCGATCGCGAAGACATCGGGGAACTTGGTCTCGAGCGTGTACCGGTCAACGCTCACCCAGCCCGTGTCGGACGCGAGCGCGCTCTCGCGGATCACTCGAGGCGCGCGGTGCGGCGGCACGAAGGCCAGCACGTCGAAGGTCGCCTCTGTCCCGTTCGCGAAGACCAGCTTCTTCGAGGTCGCGTCGACGGAGATCACCTGGTGCTCCGGGTGATAGGGGATGCCCTTGCTCGCGAGGAGCTGCTTCACTGCGCCGGACATCTCGGGCCCCGCCACGCCCATCGGGACCGGCTCGGCGGCGTAGACCTCGATGTTCACGGCGTCGCGCAGGCCGCGCTGTCGCAGTTGCGCATCAATGAGCAGCGCCGCTTCGTACGGCGCCGCCGGGCACTTGTAGGCCGGAGCTGCGGTCAGCACAACCACTCGACCGCGCTCGAGGCGCCCGAGCGCAGCCCGGAGCGACTCGGCGCCGGGCAGCGTGTAGAAGTTGTGGCCTGCCTCCGTGAGGTCGGGGATCGTCTCCGGCGCGAGCTCTGCACCGAGCGACACGATGACATAGTCGGCGATCAGCTCCTCGCCCGAGACCGTGATGGCCTTGCGCTGCGGATCGATTGTCTCGATCTCGCCGAGCCGCACTTCGATGCCCTTGCGCTGGAGCTTCGCCAGCGGCCGCTTGATTCGGTCGGCTTCTCGGAGGCCGACCATCAGCCACAGAAGCGACGGCGCGAACAGGTGCTCGCGCTCCCGATCGACGAGCACGACGCGATGGCGACGCGGCAGACGCTTGCGCAGCTCGCGTGCGGCGACGAGCCCACCCACGCCGCCGCCGAGCACCAGGACTGTCTTGGCGTCGCTCATCAGAACACCAGCGTCTTGTCGGCCCACTGGGTCCAGTCCGTGAGCTCCTCGAGCGTGCTTCGCTTGGTGCCCTCCGCGAGCTCCGTGTCCGCGATGCCGCGCGCGTCCATGCACGTGCCGCACACGCCGATCTCGGCGCCGTGACGCGCGGGTGCCTTCAGCATCACCTCGAGGTTGTAGTAGCCCTGCGGGACCTTCTGGTGGGCCTTGGCGCAGGCGGCTGCGTCGCCGATGAGGAAGATCTTCACCTCCTCGCCCTCGCGCTTGGAGAGCGAGCCGGCGAGGCGAGCCGCGTTGTAGCTGCGCTCGGTTCCGTAGGGCGCGTCGTTCAGGATGAAGAGGGTCTTGGCCATGGTCAGGTTCCTTGTGCGGCAAGTTCAAGCCAGGCTTGTGTCCCGCCGCAGAGAGACCGAGCCGAACCGAATCCGAGAGCGCGCAGCTCCGACGCCGCCCGCTCCGAACGTCCGCCGCCTTTGCCGCACACCGTGATGAGCACCGAAGCCTTCGAGAGCGTCGAAGCCTGCTGAGCGAGCGCGTCGAGCGGGATGTTCACAGCGCCTTCGACGTGGCCAACCGCGAACTCCTCGGGCGAGCGCACGTCGATGATGACCGCGCCCGCGACGCTGCGAAGCTCCGTCGGCTCGACGCAGGTCGGCGAGGGCGCAGCCGTGGGGCGGCGGAGCGTCTCGCGCATGCGGACGGCGACCACGACACCAGACGCGAAGGTGAGCGCAGCGACCAGCCACATCGCGGCCGGGAGACCGAGCGCATCGGCGGTGACGCCCGCGAGGAGCGCGCCGATGGCGTAGCCGAGGTCCCGCCAGAGACGGTACACGCCCACCGACGAGGCGCGCCACGAGGGATGCGCGACGTCGCCGACGGCCGCGAGCAACGTGGGGTACACCATGGCCGTGCCGATCCCGAGCAGCGCTGCGCCGGTGGCGAACGACGCGAACGTCGACGAGAGCACGATCACCACGATGCCGAGCGCTTGGACCCACATCCCGCTGGCGATGAGCCACTTGCGGCCAACTCGGTCAGACCACGCGCCCGTGAGGATCTGCGCGATGCCCCACGTGGCTGGGTAGATCGCAGCGAGCGTGCCGATCTGCCCGAGGTCCATGCGCGCGGCCGCGAAGAAGAGCGGGAAGAGGCCCCAGGCCATGCCATCGTTCAGGTTGTTGACGAGGCCGGCTTGGCTGACGCTCGAGAGGTTCTTGTCGAGGAGCGACGTGCGCCAGAAGACCTCGCGCTGGGTGGGCATGCCCTCGGGCGGCAGCTCGCCGTGCAGCTTCGACTCAACCGCCACGTGGTGCTTCGTCTCGCGCACCACCACGACCGAGAGGAACAACCCGAGCGCGACGAACGCGACGCCGAGGTAGAACGGCTCGGGACGCAGGCCGTACTGCGCGGCCACGAACCCCGTCGCGAGTGCGCTGCCGGCGACAGCGAAGTAGCCAGCGAACTCGTTGAGCCCCATCGCGAGGCCGCGCTTCTGCGGACCCGCGAGGTCGATCTTCATGATGACTGTGGTCGACCATGTGAGGCCCTGGCTCACGCCGAGCAGCGCGTTCGCAAAGAGCACCCAGCCCCAAGTCGGCGCCCACATGAGAAGGAACGGCACCGGCGCGGCCACGAGCCAGCCAGAGGCGAGCACGTGCTTGCGGCCGAAGTGATCCGACAGCCGCCCGGCGAGGTAGTTCGTGACGGCCTTCGTGACGCCGAAGACGACGATGAACGAGAGCACGGCCGTCTTCGCGGCGAGGTGGAAGTCCTGCTCTGCGATCGCCGGGAGAACCGTGCGCTCCATCCCGACCATCGCGCCGACGAAGGCGTTGACGACGACGAGCAGCGTGAACTGCCCGAGGTTTTCTCGAAGGCCGAGTCGGACGTTGCTCATGGGCTGCCCCCGTCCCGCCCCCGGTTGATGCGGAGGATTTGCTCTATGGCGGCCGGCTTCGGGGGCACGTCACACAGCGCCTCGATGAACTCCTCGCGCGACTTGGACAGGAGCGGGTTCCACCGCTTCTCGAAGGCGATGGTGCTCGAGGGCTTACCGCTCATCCCGGCGCCGCACACCGAACCCGAGAAGTGGCCCGGGTAGACCTCAAGCTCGTCGGGCAGCGTGAGGAGCTTGTCGTGAATGCTGTCGTAGAGCTCGCTGGCGTTCTCACGGGCGCGGCCCGGAAGATCGGGCCGACCGACGGCACCAACGAAGAGCGTGTCGCCGGTGAGCACGAACCACGGATCGGTGCCCCGACGAAGGTCGGTGACGATGAAGCTCGCGCTCTCGGGCGTGTGGCCCGGCGTGTGAAGCACCTTCACCCGGGTGTTGCCGAGCTCGATCTCCTGCTCGTCGCGCAGCGGCTCGAACGCGAGGTCCACGTTCGCCGACTCGTGTAGGCAGTAGACCGCTCCGGCCTTCCTCGCGAGCGCGGGCCCGCCCGAGCGATGGTCCGCATGGACGTGGGTGTCGAGGACGTGCGTGATGCGCATGCCTTTCGCCGCCGCGAACTCGAGGTATGCATCGACGTCCTCGTGGGCGTCCACGACGGCGCATTTGCCGAGGCCACCGCAGCCGAAGAGGTACGCGGCGCAGCCGGTCTCGAAGTAGTAGTAGGGCTTGAAGATCACTGGTGCGCCCCTTCGCTCTCGACGCGCCAGCCGCGGGCGCGCCAGTCGACGACGCCTTGCTCCATGCGATGGGCCTTGAAGCCATTCTTCCGGAGCAGCTCGACGGCCTCGACGGCCATCACGCAGTACGGACCGCGGCAGTACGCGACGACCTCACGATCCTTCGGCAGATCCTTGAGGCGGGCCCTTAGCTCGCCGACCGGGATGGAGAGCGCGCCCGGGATGTGCCCCGCGCGGAACTCCGCGGGCGGCCTGACGTCCAGCACCGTGACCTCGCCGGACCTCACGCGCCGAAGCAGCTCGTCGCCCTCGACGGCCTCCATCGCGCCACGCTCTTCGAAGTATTCGCGCGCGACGTGCTCGACCTCGGCGAGGCGGGACTCGGCGAGCCCGCGCAACGCGAAGAAGAAGCTGCACACCTCGTCGTCCGCCAGGTGGTACTCGACGTACAGGCCCTTCTTCTCCGCGTCGACGAGGCGTGCGGCACGCAGCACCTGCAGATGCTGCGAGGCGTTGGCCACCGAGATGGCCGCCTGCTCGGCGAGCGCCTCGACGGTGCGAGGACCCTGGCAGAGGAGGTCGAGCAGCTCGAGCCGCTTCGGAGCCGAGATGGCTTTCCCGAGCCGCGCGAACTGCTCGTAGATGGCGTCCTTGAACCGCCGATGGGGCGTCGTCATGCAATCAAGTATTCAACAGTATACTTGATAAGTCAAGGTCGCGCGGCGTTGCTGGTATTGACTGACCGGGTCGGTCGGCTATTGTCTGGGAATGGCGCGCCCCATTCCCGAAGGGAGGTTCTCCCAACTCATCGAGGTCGCGACGAAGACCTTCGTCGCGCGCGGCTATCGGCTGACGCAGATGGCCGACGTCGCTGAGGCGCTCGGCGTCGCGAAGGGGACGCTGTACGGGTACGTCGAATCGAAGGAGGCGTTGTTCGATGCGGCCGTCCGCTTCGCGGACAATCCACCGTCCGATCCGGGCAAGTTGCCCGTGCCGACACCCGCAGCCGGAAGCACGGTTCAATACATCCAGGCGCGGTTGATGGACGAGGCTCGTGAGCTCGAGCTGGTCCGCGCGTTGTCACGACCGAAGGGCTCGCGAGCCAAGGCTGGCGAGTTTGTGGGCATCGTCCGCGACCTGTACCGCCGGATGTCGAGGAACCGCTGCGCGCTGAAACTCGTCGACCGCTGCGCGGTCGACCATCCCGAGCTCGCCTCGGTGTGGTTCGAGCAGGGGCGCTACGGCCAGGTCGCGCTGCTCGCGACCTACCTCGAGAAGCGCATCGGCGACGGCAAGCTGCGTCCCGTCGCCAACGTGCAGCTCGCGGCGCGCATGGTGCTCGAGACCGTCGCGCTCTGGGCCATTCACATGCCGTGGGACGCATCACCGCGGCCGTTCGCTGAGGACGCGGTGGAAAACGCCGTCGTCGACATGCTGGTGCACGCCTACGCGAAGGAGAAAGCCCGATGAACCGAGTCCGTCCATACATCCCCTTGATAGGCTTCGTGGTGCCGACGGTGGTCGTCGGCTACGGCGTCGTCATCCCGCGTAGCTGCATAGCCGGTGTAAACGAGCTGTCGATCGGCTTCGGCACGACGATCCTCGGCGCGGTCCTTACGTACTTCGCGGGCCAACGCGCCGTGCTGCCGAAGGGCGTCTGCACGAAGCCACCGCTCCGTGTGCGCATCGCGCGCGCGATCAATCGGCAAGCGGCCTCGCCGAGCGGATGGTTCGGACGTGTTCTCGGTTTCATCTGGCCTCGCGAGCACGGGCGCCTGAACGCTGAGGTCCTGGATGCCCTCGATCTCCGCGCAGGTCACCGCGTGCTCGAGGTCGGCTCGGGCACCGGACACGCCCTGCGCGAAGCGGCGCGTCGAGCCAAGCCGGGACACGTCGTCGGCGTCGACGTCTCCGAGCTCATGGTCAACCTCGCTCTGCGCCGAAACCGCGCGGCCAGCGCGCGCGGCCAGGTCGAAGTGCGAGCCGGCGACATCGCGACGCTCGACCTGAACGGCGCAACATTCGACCGCATCCTCTCGGTCAATTGCATCTACTTCTGGCGCGATGCCGACGCGGTCCTGGCGAAGCTCGCTCGCGCGCTCTCGCCCGGCGGCAAGCTCGTCCTGGCGTTTCGCCCCGACGGCGACGACGTCCCGACGCGCTTCCGCGATCCGACCTATCGCTTGCCGAACGTTGATGCGGTCAAGGCTGCCCTCGAGCAAGCCGGACTGGACGTCGGCGCACCGAGACCCGCGGCTACGCGCGGCATCGTTCTCCTCACCGCCACGAGGCGATGACGGGCGGAGCTCACGAGGCTGGTGTGATCTCGTGGTGGGTCGGCGAAGTCGCTCCCCTCGACCCGCGCGGACTGCGGCACGGTGTGTCGCGTGCGTGACGGACGTGGGTTCATCTGTGCCCTCCCATCACTACCCTACCGGCTGCGGGGCTGCGCCAAGGAACTCGCAGAACTCGGCCGCGCGACCTGCCGAGGCGGGCGCGCCGCGGTCGCCCAGCTCGGTCAACGTCCCCCTGCTCATCGTCCACCCCTGTTGATGGTCTGCCAGGCCCAGGCTGCGTAGGCTTCGGCGAAGTCGGGTATCTCGAGCGCGATCGATGGGAGGCGACCTTCACCGAGATGTTCGACTCGCGCGAACGCGGGTCTCACGGGGCGACGGCGTCCCGCGAGCGCGCCCCGCTCTCCCACGGCTCACCCAAGGCTTGGAGCGAGTCGCTGCGGGGCGAATGGTCCGACGTTGGTTCCGTCAAAGATCGATGCCACCAGCAGCTCGCCGAGCGCGAGCGCTGCGGACATGCCGCGGCCGCCGAGCCCTCCAAGCCAGTGAAGCCCCTCAATGCCAGGGTCGGCACCCACCACGAACTCCCGATCGGGTGCGAAGGTGCGAAGGCAGGTCCAAGCGCGCCGAACGCCCGCCTGCGCCAACGTCGGACTCCACGGTTGGAGGCGCTCCGCAAGTCGCCCGATCACGTCGTCAGACGCCGTTGACGCGGCGAGCCCCGCGTCAACAAGTCCCTCATCGCAGGGGCTGGCCAGTACACCACCCGACTCCGTGCGGAAGTAGACCTCGCGATCTGGATCGAGACACCACACGATTGGACTGTTCGGGTCGATCGAATGGGCCAGCCAGACGAGGTGACGCCGCAGTTGCCGGAGCGGCATGTGCAGGTCGGAGCGAAGTGCAAGCTGGCTGCACCACGCGCCGGCCGCGACGACGACGTGCGCCGCTTCGATCCTGCGCCCGTCGACGGACTCGACGCCGGCGACGATGCCGTGCCGGGTAACGATGCGGGCGATGTCCACGCCGCGCAGCAGGACGGCGCCGTGCCGACGCGCCTCCCGTGCCAACGCTTGACCGAGCGCGTGGATGTCCAGAAGACCATCCTCGGGCACAAAGCGCTCGACGTGTGACTCGTGCGCGGTGGACTCGGCCTGGGCCAAGGCACGCCGGACGTAGAGCGCACCGACGCAGCGCAGGACTTCGGGCGCCAAGGCGTCGAGCAACTCGCGGCTGCGCAAGGCCCACGGCAACGGTTCGCCCTCGTCGCTGGAGGTTCGGAAGATGCCGGCATTGCGTCCCGACGCCTGAGAGCAAAAGAAGAGCTCACGCTCGACCACGACGGTGTCTACGCCGCGTCGCGCGAGATGCCACGCGGCCGAGAGGCCGGCGATCCCACCTCCAATGACCAGGACACGTCCCGAACGCACGGCGCCCCGGCTACCAGAGGTGGAGGAGGGCCTCAACGATTCGAGGGCGCAACCCCGTCAGTGTCGCGAACGCGCAATGGCCGCGAGCAAACGGATCCACGCGCGCGCAGGGCTGACCGATGAGCGACCCCGACCGGAGGATGTTCGGTCGAAGTTGGACGGGACCCGTGGCCAGCCCACCGATGCGGAGTGACGTCACCCATGCAGCACGAGCGCGACCGTCGGCGGGACCGCGCCCGCGAGCACGAGCCACTTGCCGCGCCCTCCGAGGCCCTGGCGGCCGCGCAGGATGAAGAGCCCCGTGAGGTTGATCGTGACGAGGACGACCGCGAAGACGTCGGCCGCCCAGCGCCACGGCTTCCAACTGTTCCGGTGGAGCACGTCGACCTGATAGAAGAACGGCCGGCGTGCGATGCGTTCGTAGCGGCCCGTGCCGGCGACGAGATCGAGGTGCAGGGTGGCGTCGGCGTAGTAGATCTTGATCTGGTCGGGTGTCGGCGCGTCCCAGACGCGGTGCCGCACCTCGCCGACCAGGGTCCCGTAGCGCTCCACGTCGGCCAGCGTCACCTCGGCGGCGCTCGCCCGTCTCGCGATCGTGATCTCGCGCTTGTGGACGACGAAGTCAGGATTCCACACGTCGGCGTGGTTGAGGGCCAGGCCGGAGAGACAGTAGGCGACGACCAGCGACGAGGCGAAGTAGCCGAGGTCGCGGTGGGTCACGACGTTGAGCCGCCGCAGAGACCGGAAGGACCACCGCCCGTCCGCCCTCACCTCGTTGCCTCGGCCACGATCTTGGCGACGGTGCTGCGGCTCACGTCCTCGATCCACTGCTCCACGCCTGGGTCCGGCAGGATCGAGTCGGGCTTGTAGACGACCTTGGTCTCGTGGCCGGGGACGGCATCAATCCCCTTGCCGATCAGCTTGATCTGGAAGCGTTCGTCGTGGGCGACGAGCACGGGGACGACGAGCGCCCGTTCCTTCGTGGCGAGCACCTGCTGGATCGCAGCGGTGGTCTTCGCCGGGTCGTAGTGGACGAGGTGGCCGCACCAGCCGTGGCTGTGGGCTTCGATGCCGGTCTTCGACTTGACGTGGAGGGCGACCTTGTCGAGGAGCGCCGCCCATTCCTTCTCGTAGGTGCTGTCCCCGTAGGCGATGAACACGACCCCCTCCTTGCGCGGCTCCTTGGAGAGGGCCTGGGTGCGTCGCAGGAGGTTCTCCTGCAGCAGGGTGGTGAAGTCGAGCAGCGGCGTCAGGTGCGTGCGCGCGCGGGGCGTGTAGCGGCGGATCCCCTCGACCTTGAGCGTCTCGAGGGATTGAGGGTCCGTCTTCTGGCCGATGATGGTGGGGATGTCGTCGAAGGGGTGGGGGCTCACCGTGAGGAACACGGGCACGATCACCACGTCCGAGAAGGCGGCGGCGTCGAACTCCTCGAGGCGGGTGGCGATGGAGGGCTCGGTGTACTCCATGAACGCCGACTTCACCTCGGCGACCCGCCCGTCCTTCAGGACGCGGGGCCGGACGCGGTCGCCGAGGTCGGTGAGCGCCTTGCGCCAAGTCTCGGAGAGCGAGCCGTGGCTGACCAGCAGCACCCCGATCTTGCGCGTGCTCGGCGGCGCGGCAGGGCCGCGTCGGGTGCAGGCCGGGGCGAGCAGGACCAGCAGACCGAGGAGGGCGAGCGCGAGCCCTGCGCGCCGATTCATTCGAGCCCCCCGACCCGCAGCACGTAGCGGCCGCTCGTGGCGCCGACGGTACCGTCCGGGTTCCCGTAGTACGTCTGGATCGCGACCTTGAAGCGCCTCTTGCCATCGGCGCCCTGGACGATCCATGTGCCCGCAGCGGGCGTGAGCTTCGACGTCGCGCTGTCGTACTCGTACCAGCCGTCGAACGTGGTCTTGATGGCCCCCGTCGCGTCGGTCTGCAGCGTGCAGGTGTCGTCGAACCAGCGCTCGCGCGAGACGGTGGCCGCGGAGGCGTCCGCCTTGGTCACGGTCGCGAAGTCCTTGCCCTTCAGGAACACCGCGCCGCCGTCGCCTGCGCCGCTGTCCCCCGAGTCGTTGCGGAGCAGCGGGCGCTTGATTGCGAGGTCCCAGGACTTGCTCGTCAGCGCGGCCTTGTCGTCGACGTCGACGCGTTTGCCGCTCGTGAGATCCAAGTAGACCCACGGGTTGGTTTTGGCGGCGGCCGAGCCCCCGGCCGAGGCGTCGACGTACAACGTGCGGACGCCTCCTTCCTCCTTCACCACCGAGACCAGGCCGGCCGACACCGAGGCGATGGGCCCGAGGGCGGTGTCGCGCGCGGAGGTGCACGACGGACCGGCGTCGACCCCCGTGTCGGCGGAGGACTCGGCGCCGGCGTCGGTCGGGGCGGCATCCGGGGTCGCGTCGGTCGCGGCGTCCGCTCCAGCGGTGTCGGCCCCGGTCTCACCACCCGCGTCGGTTGCGGTGGCGGGGGGATCGTCAGCGCCGCACCCGGTGAGCGCGAGCGCGAGGACGAGGGAGGTGGCCTTGGAGAGGGCAGAGAGCGTCGTCATGGTTGTGGCCTCGTTTCGGGAGGAGGATCAGAAGCGGCGGACGTGGAGCGTGACCGTGCCGGGCGTCGCGGCGCCGGCCCCGGAGAACTGGTCGAACAGGAGCCCGTAGCGGGTCGTGCCGTCGCGCCCGACGACCACCCAGCACGCGGCCACCGGCGTGCGGGGGTCGGTCTTCGTGAACCAGGCGTCGGAGAAGGCGCTGAGGATCCGATCGCCCCGGAAGACGAGGCTCGGGTCGGAGAGCTGCTGCGCGTCGAAGCGAGCCTTCTCGGAGTCGGCCGTGCGCGCCGAGACGGAGGCGAGGGTCTCGCTGGCGTGGAGGGCAGCGTCCGCGTCGACGGCGCGGACGCCCCGGGGCCCGCCGCGCTCGCCGTTGACCGTGATGGCGTCACGGCGGAAGCAGAGGTGCCAGTCCTTGGTCGCTGCGGCCTCGGCGGCGGTCCGCAGGCCGATGGCGCCCGTTGCGAGGTCGAGGCACGCCGCGGGCCCAGTGCCGCTCGCGCCGCCGCCTGTCGCGTCGACCGTCGTCTCCTTCGTCGAGCCTCCGGGGACCTCCGCCCACCGCAGACGGTAGACCGCGCTCGTCGGCGCCCCGGCGACCTCACCGTAGTAGGAGAGGATCTGCACCTTGTACGTGTGGGCGTCGTCGCGCACGCCGTAGACGTGGAAGCGGCTATAGAGCGCATGGCTGGTCCCGTCGTAGGCGTACCAGCCCTCGAAGGCGCCCCCGGCGTGGTCGCGTACGACGATCGGCAAGGTCGGCGCTTCGGCGGCGCAGGCCAACGCGTCGAGCGGCCCGAACGCGCCCCCACTGCCGGTGCCGCTCGCGCCACCGTGGGTGAGGATGTCCCAGCCTGTGAAGTTCAGGTCCCAAGGGCCGTCGGCGGCGACGACCCCCGGCACGTCGAGGCGGACGTGGACGCCATCGGCGTCGGGAACCGTCACCCGGAGCTGGGTGCCGGTAGGCGCGGGCGTCGCGTCGGTCGCGGCGTCAGGCGCAGGCGTGACCAGAGGGGGGTCGGCGCAGCCGACCAGCAGCGCGAGAACGGGCAGTGACTTGCGGTGGACGATCATGGTGCTCCTTCCAGCTCGGCGGTCACGCCGACGTAGACGACGCGGCCATCGAAGGGCCGCTGGTCCCCGGGGCGACCGGGCACCGGGCGGACGTCGAGGGCGTCGAGCACGCCGCCGTGCACCGCCCAGCTGCTGCCGAGCCGCTTCTCGATGCGCCCGTCGAGCAGGGAGAACGGCGGGCTGTGGGTTCCGGCCTCGACCCACGCCTCGGACACCACCCGCAGGCGCAGCACGAGCTCGACCTCGTGTGGCAACGTCCATCGCACGCTGGCCCGCAGTGTGTGCGGGGGGCGCGACGGCAGGGGGGCCCCGGTGGCGTCATCGCGCGTGAACAGATACGAGTGGCCGAGCTCCACGCGGAAGAACGGCCGCACCGGCCACGTCACGTCGAGCTGGATCCCGGCTGTCCGCGCGCGACCCACGTTCGTGTAGCGGTAGGTGGTCACGCCCCCTTCCGGCGCGCCCAGGGGCGCGACGTCGATCAAGGCGTCGATCCAGTTCACGAACGCGCCGAGGCGCACCCCGAGCCGCGCCGGCCCCTCGACGGCGAGCTCCGACGTGAGGCCCCAGGAGGTCTCCGGCGCGAGGTCCGCGGAGCCGAGCACGCGGTAGCCGTAGAAGCTGTGGTCGAAGCTGAAGCCGAGCTCCTTGCCGCTCGGCGATCGGAAGCCGCGGCCGGCGCCGAGCCGCAGGCGGGTGCGACCGAGCGCGCACGTGCCCGCGAGCCGTGGGGCGAGGGCGACGCCGTAGCGCCGGTGAACCTCGCCGCGGGCGCCGGCGAGCAGCTTGCAACCCCCGGGGAGGTCGAACGTCGCCTGCGCGTAGAGCGCGCCGTTCGCCAGCGTGAGCGCTGGAATCTCCGGGGCCTCGGCCGTGGCGAGTCGTCCGCTCGCGTCGGCCACCGTCGTCTTCGCGAGGCGCTGCGTGAAGGTCTCGACCTCGGTGCGCAGACCCGCGACGAGGTGGGCGCCGTCGCCTGGCAGGACCAGCGTCACCTCCGCCGACGACAGGCCCTGCTGCCTCCGACGGATCTCGTCGAGCGGGGAGGCGAAGCGGTCCTTCTGGCCTTCGGCCCACACCCACTGGCGGGCGAGCGCGAGGCGGAGCGTCGCCTTCTCGCCGAGAGCGAGCGACTCGACGAGTTGGAGCGCGAGCCGATGCGACCGCTGCGGCAGGTCGATGCGGTAGGTGCCGAGGCCGGGGAAGGTCTGCGTCTCGAGCCCGTCGAGCGCGTCGTGCAGCCAGCGCGCCCGGAAGGTGACGGTGGCGCGCCCGAGCTCCGTCCCCGCGCGCAGCCCGACGAGCCAACGTCGAGACGCGGGGACGAGGAGGTCGGGCCGTGACGGCTCCCGCGGGACGCCATCGCGCCGTGAGAGGGAGACGTCGGCGACGACGAAGCCCGCGCCGCTGCGGTAGGCCGCGCGTCCCTGGCCGAGGAACCAACCGTGGGTCCGACCCTCGAGGCGCACCCGCGCGGTGCTCCCTGGGGCCGGGGGAGCCGTCAGCACGTGGACCACGCCGCCGAGGGCGCCCGCACCGTAGAGCGCGCTGGTCGGCCCGGCGACCACCTCGATGCGTGCGACGTCGGTCAGCGGTAGTGAGGCGAGATCGATGGCGCCGCCGCTGTCGCCGAGGACCCGTTCGCCGTCCTCGAGGACGAGGATGCGTTCGCGATCGAGGCCGACGATTTGGATGGCGCTCGGTCCGCCGAGGGTGCCGTACGCGCCCGGGTTCACCTGCACGCCGAGCTGGCCGGCGAGGGCTTCGCCGACGTGGGTGGCCCCGCGGCGTTCGGCCTCTCGGCGCGAGACGACATCGGTCCGGATGACGGCGGACTGCGCGGCCTCGAGGCGCCGCTCGCCCGTGACCACGACGTCGGCGTCCGCGGCGGCGCGTGTCGAGGCGAGCAGCACCGCCACCGTGGTCGTGCAGGCTCCACGTCGCATGCTCCCTACATACTGAAAATGACTTTCAAGATCAACAAGAGGACGCCATCTTCTCGGGGCAGCTCCTGGCAGCCCTGAGTCCCTTGTAGGCTGAACTAACGCGCAGTAGGCTGAGAGCCGCCTCTGGGGGGGCGAGACCATGGCTGCAACAGCACAGTTCTTCGACGAGTCCCGCGAGCAGTCGATCGTGAAGGCGACCATCGTGGAGAAGTACTTCGATGCATGGGCAGGGATCATCACCGGCGCCCAGAACCAATTCCGGCCAAACGATGACAAGCGCATCGGGTATGTGGATCTGTTCGCTGGTCCCGGCCGCTACAAGGACGGTGCGGTCTCGACCCCCCTCCGCGTGCTGCAGAAGGCCATCGAGAAGCCGGTCTACGCTGAACGCCTGCTAACCATCTTCAACGATGGGGACGCCAACAACGCTAGAACCCTGGACGAGGAAATCCAGAAGCTGCCTGGCATCGAGCGGCTACGACAGCGGCCGATAATCTGGAACGCCGAGGTCGGCGACCAGATCGCCAAGGCCTTCGGCGAGATGCGAAGGATCCCGATCCTCGCGTTCATCGATCCTTGGGGCTACAAGGGGCTGACACTCGGGCTCGTTGATGCATTTCTTCGCGACTGGGGCTGCGACTGCATCTTCTTCTTCAACTACTCCCGAATCAACGCTGGGCTGAGCAACCCGGCAGTTCGCGAGCACATGTGTGCCCTCTTTGGCGAGAGCCGGGCGGACTCGCTTGCGGCGGAACTGGATCCGCTCGACCCCGCCGCGCGTGAGGCGACGATCGTCAATGCTCTCGCCGAATCCCTGAAGGGCTTCGGACACCGCTTCGTGCTTCCATTCTGCTTCAAGAACGAGACCGGGAAGAGGACGAAGCACCACCTCATCCTCGTGACCAAGGCGTTCAAGGGCTACGAGGTCATGAAGGGCATCATGGCCCAGAGCAGTTCGTCGCATGAGCAGGGCGTCCCGAGCTTTGCCTATGCCCCCGCCTGCTCGCAGAACCAGACGCTCCTGTTCGAGTTGAATCGACCCCTCGATGATTTGAAAGGGATGCTGCTGCGCGAGTACGCCGGTCGAAGGATCACGATGCGCAAGCTCTACGAGGACCATTCGGTTGGGCGCCCTTTTCTCGCGAAGCACTACAAGGCCGTTCTGACGGAGATGGAGAGGGCCGGCACCGTCCAGACAGGTGGCAGGAAGTCGAGCAGGGGATTCGCCGACGAGATCATGGTCACGTTTCCGTCGAGTGCGGCCTGATGGGCCTCGGATCCAGCATCGAGTGGACTGAGGCGACCTGGAACCCCGTCACGGGTTGCGACAAGATCAGCCCTGGTTGCAAGCACTGTTACGCAGAGCGGATGTCCAAACGCCTCCATGCGATGGGGCAGCCGAACTATCGCAATGGCTTCAAGTTGACTCTTCAGCCACACATGGTGGAGCTGCCGCTCCAGTGGAAGAAGCCGCAGACGATTTTCGTCAACTCCATGAGCGATCTGTTCCACAAGAACGTCCCGCTAGCGTTCATTCAGAAGGTCTTCGGCGTGATGCGCCAGGCGACGTGGCACCGCTTTCAGGTGCTCACGAAACGCGCCGACCGGCTGCTCGATCTCGACCGAGAGCTGGTCTGGACGCCAAACATCTGGATGGGTGTAAGCGTCGAGAAAGCCCAATACATTCGTCGAATTGACGACCTTCGGCGTACACGGGCGCAGACGAAGTTCGTCTCCTTGGAGCCTCTCCTTGGACCACTTCCAGGCCTAGACCTTAGCAGCATTGACTGGGTGATTGTCGGAGGTGAGTCAGGCCCGGGAGCTCGCGCGATCGATCCGGCCTGGGTTGTTGACCTGCGAGACCAGTGCCACAGTCAGAAGGTTCCGTTCTTCTTCAAACAGTGGGGTGGGACGAACAAGAAGAGAGCTGGGCGCCTCTTGGAAGGACGGACCTGGGACGAGATGCCGTCGCCATCGCCGTCACGCCAAGGCGTTGTCGGCGAGCGGAGGCTGCCGGTCGTCGCGTGACGCGGGTCGGCTGGTGAGAAGGTGGTCGTGGTCGTGGCGAGGAGCAGGTGGGAACGGTGCGACGCCGCGTGCCGTCGCGCACGTTGGGGAGGAGAGGAGTTCGTCATCGCCCTCCATCAGTGCGAGATGGATGGGGCGACGGAGGTTGCGGAGAGGATCTGAGGATCCCTTGCGGCGACGAACGTCGTTTGCGGAGACCAGAGCATCCAGGTGACGGCCTCGCTTGGCGTTGCGACGTTGACCCATGGGCAGACGCTCGAGGCGCGGGTAGATCGAGCCCATCGAGCCATGTACGTCGCCAAGTCGGCTGGCCGCGACCGTGTCGAGCGGGACGAGGCCGACGAGGCGACTGCGGCCGAGGAGCGCCGCGAACCGCCGTTGTGTATCAAGAACCAGTCTTCGCTCCCTAGGTCGCTCTCGGCTCAGTTGCGGACACCAGTGCAGGAGTAATGTGGTCGAACGGACGTCCGCGCCGAGGCGGAGTCTTCCCGCAGCCAGGTCGACTCCGGATACCGCGGTGCCCGTCATCAACGTTCCAGGAGGTCTAGGATGGCGCGGAGGAAGGTGAGGGGGTGCGGCGGGCACCCAGGAACGAACAGTGTCGGCCCCACGTCGCTCAGGAACGCTCGGTCGATGGCTGCCGCGTTGGCGTAGAGACCGCCGCTGATCGCGCAGGCGCCGACCGCAACGAGGAAGCGGGGGCTGGGCATCGCGTCCCAGGCAAGCCGCACCGCGGCCGCCATCTGCCGCGTCAGGGGGCCAGTGAGGACGAGAGCGTCCGCGTGACGGGGGGAGGCGACCCAGTCGATGCCGTACCGCTGCATGTCGAAGTTGACGTTGGCGCAAGCATTCAGCTCGAGTTCGCAGGCGTTGCAGCCACCGGCGGAGACCTGCCGGAGTCGGAGCGATCGCCCGAACACCCGGCGGATCGCGTTGTCACATGCCACCGGCTCGATGGATCGACCCACGCCGACGACGAGGCCCGTCGCGCGCGCGCTCGCCATCGAAGGCTCGTGCGTGAACTCGACGAGGCCCTGGGGGCACGTCGTCACGCATTCATTGCAGAACACGCAGCGACCAAGGTCGATCTGGAGGGGCTCCTTCGAGATGGCCGCGGTCGGGCAGGCCGCAACGCACGCATGGCACGCGCCGCAATCACCATTGGAGAGGATGGGAAGGCCACGGAGACCTTCCGGCGTGCCTCTGCGCGGATCTGGGATGAACTGATGGCCCTGCTGGGCCCGCACGGCGAGGGCCTTGAGCATCAGAGGTCGCTCCCGCAGTAGGAGAGGTCGAAGCTCTTGTTGCAGATGGGGAAGTCGGAGATGTCGTTCTTCCTCACTGCGAGCGCCAACCCGTACCAGTTCCGCAACGAAGGGTCCTGCACTTTGTAGTGGACGAGACGACCCTCGGCGTCGGTCTCGAGGGCGTGGACGATCTCGCCACGGAGCCCCTCGACCACCGAGACCGTGAGGCACGACGGCCGCAGCTCTCCGACGGGCGCGCGGGTCGGTGTCCAGTGAGGCGCGAACTCGAGCGCAGCGCGGAGCCATTGGATCGAGCGATGGGTCTCGTCGAGGCGCACGAGCATCCGCGCCCAGCAGTCGCCCTCGTCGCGCGTCGCGACCGTCACGCGTGGTGAATCGGGTGTGTAGCTCCGTTGGTCGCGGAGAGAGCCCGACGCGCGCCCGACCGGGCCGACCAACCCCAGCGCGGCGGCGTCCTGCGGCGTCACCATACCCACCCCCTGCAGGCGATGGCGCACGGTCCTAGCCGACACGAGGAGATCCTCGAGGGTCTGCAGATCGCGCTCGACCAGACTCAGGTTCGCCTGCAGTTCGCCGAGACTCAGGCTCGGACCCCGGCTGGTGCCCGCAAAGCCGTCCAGCGCAGCCAGGGTCGCGCCGGGCCGGATCGCTCCGCGACCGAAGCGGCTCCCACAGAGCCGTTGTGAAGTGTTGATCACTGTGGTCCGCAGCCTGCCGAGCGTGGCGGCTCCCTGGAGCAGGCCGATGTCCGCCGCGATGCCGGCGAGGGTGGCAAGGTGAACGGCGATGCGCTCGAGCTCGAGCAGGAATCTGCGGTGCAAGAGCTCGGGGGCGGTCCCGTCGTGGCCCGCCAGCGTCTCGACGGCCATGCTGTAGGCCAAGGCGTGACCGACACTGGTGTCCCCGGCGATGGTTTCGACGAGTGGGCCGAGCGAGCGGGGATCGTGCTTGAGCAACAACGCCTCGACCCCACGGTGCTGGTAGCCGAGGTGGATCTCCAGGTGGTGCACAGTCTCGCCGTGACACATGAAGCGGAAGGCACCAGGTTCGATGACACCCGCGTGGATGGGACCGACGGCGACCTCGTGGACCTCCTTGCCCCTGACGACATGGAAGACGTGTGTGTCCTGCGTGCCGGCGGCAGCCCCCTCGAAACGAACGGGCTTGAGCCACGGGTGGCCTTCGATCGGAATCCCCGTCTGTTCGTGGAGCTCTCGCTCGAAGATGTGGGCGGCTGGGTGTTCGGCGCTCAGCGCCTGGTAGCCCGCCCCCAAGCCGAAGTGGGTCCGCTCGACGACGATGTCGCCCGCGGTACCCTGCAGCAGCGCCGTCACCAGGACGTCGCCATCCGGGGCCCTTCGAGCAAAGAGCGAGAGGAGGTGGAGCTGGGTTGCGAGGTGCTCGACCACTCGGGCGCGCCAGGACGCCGGCGCGTGCACCGGGACGTCTTCGAAGGAAGCGATGGCGCTCATGGTCCTCCGAGGGAGCGCGCCACTGCCAGGAACAGGTCGTTGATTGGCGCCGGCAGGTAGATGCCCATGGCCACCAGGGCGACGAGGAAGACCCACTTCGGCGCCGCGGCCGTGGCGGTTTGGGCAGGCCACGACACTTCCCGCAACGGCAACCCCCAGATCATCGGGAAGATCGTGCGACCCATCGCGACGAACGTCATGGCGATGAAGGTGCAGAAGAGGACGAAGACGACGATTTGGCCGGCTCGGATGAGTCCCGCGAGGATGAGCATCTCGCCGAGGAAGCTGCCGAACGGGGGGAAGCCGAGTAGCGCGAACGTCCCGACCATGAGGAAGACGCCGCTGTAGGGGAGGTCTCGGACGAGGCCACGGATGGCGTGAGCGTCCTTGGTCCGGTAGTGCGACTCGATCTTCCCAGCGGTCAAGAAGAGGATGGCCTTGATGAAGGCGTTGCTCACGACGTACAGCAGCACGCCGTACGAGGCCGAACCTCCGATGCCGAGGCCGATGGCGATGACACCGGCGTGGTTGATCGCAGCGTAGGCGATGATCCGCTTGAAGTTGCGGGTGGCGACGATGCTCACTGCCGAGACCGCCATCGAGGCCAGCCCTACGACGAGGAGCTCGGTGGCAACGAAGCTGCGTTGGGCCGATCGCTGCACCTCGAGTACACGGAGGAGGCAGACGAGGGCGAGGTTCGACTGAACCGCGGCGAGCAGAGCGGCCGTTGCAGGCGGCGCCTCGTCGTAGGCCTCGGGCAGCCAGCTGTACATGGGGGCGAGTCCGAACTTCGTGCCGTAGCCGAGCACGATCAGGACGAGACCGATGCGTCCCCAAGGCGTCGAGTAGGCCTGGGTCCGGAGCGCGAGGTCGTGGAGGAACCAGCGGGTCGCGCCTCCGTCGAGCTCGAGTGCACGTCCGAGGCAGAGCAAGCCGAGCATGGCGATGCCGAGGCCGACGGAAGAGAACAGGAAGTAGCGGAACGAGGCCTGCATCGAAGCCCGATTGCCTGGTCGGACGATGAGAGGGGCCGCGGTCAGCGTCGTGACCTCGAGGGCGAGCCACTGCAACAGCAGATGGTTGGCGAGTACGGAAACGTCGGCCGCCAGGATGAAGGGGCCGGCCCAACGCGCGAAACGCGCGGCCTCGCTGCGGAGCTCGGGCATGGACTGCGCGCGGTGACGCACGTACGCCGCGATTCCGAGGAAGATGGCGTTGATCACGATGACGAACAGGCGCGCTGTGGCGTCCGTGGTGAGGTAGCCCGCGACGACTGGGCCGCGCGACATCGGACGAAACGCGACAAGCCCGGCGCCGATGACCAGTGCGAGTGCGAAGGCGACCAGCGCTGCGGGCGCCGTCAGCGCTGGGCGGGCACGCGCCCGCGTCACAGAGCGGGCCCCATTGGCTCGACCGACGTGTCTGCTGGACCCTGGAGGGCGTACAGATAGCGCCCGAAGTAGACGACTGTGACCAGCGTCACTGCGGACTGCGCAAGGCGGAGACCGACACTCCGGTACCCGACGCTCCCGAGCTCGAAAAGGGCGATGGCGTTCTCGACGCGGAGCGCCCCGACGATCTCACTGATCGGACTGCTCCGCGTGGCGAGCACGAGGAGTCCGAGGAGCACGCCGGCGGTGGTGACACCGACCAAGGTCTGCGGATCCCCCTCGGTGGGAACGAGGACGGCGGCCACCCTGAACGCTGCCACGACGAGCGAAAGGGCCAACGTCCACGAGAGCAGGTTCGGCGGGATGACGTCGTTGCGTGGCCCGGCTCGCCGAAGGTGAAGAGCGCGATGGAGCAAGGCGGGAGTGAGGAGCGTCCGGACGACCACGAGGTCGACGAGCTCGGGAATGGCGTCCACGGACAGGTGGAGGCCGTGGCGGAAGGCCATCGCGGTCATCAGTGCGCCTTGCAGGGACAGGCCGAGGAGACTCGTTCGCCACGTGGCCACGAAGAGGGGCACGATGAGGACGAGCACGAACGCGATGAGCAGACCGCTCACGGTGCGCCTCCTCGCCAGGTCGTCGCGAGCAGAGCAGCGCTGGCGGCGGCGAACGCGACGAAGATGTACTGGGGAACGGCCCGGAGCTTCAACCGGGCGACGAGGGACTCGACGGTACCGAGGAGCACCGCCAACGCGCAGGTGATCAGCACAGTGGTCGGGACCACGACCCAGGCGGAAGCGCGCGAGACGAGTGGGTTGAGGAGGGTGGCGACCAGGCCGAGGGCGACTGTCAGCTTGAGGGCCGCCGCCCCCTGCAGTGCGGCGAGCTCCGGGCCGCTGTGGTCGAGGATCATGACCTCGTGGACCATGGTCAGCTCGAGGTGGGTCGTCGGATCGTCCACCGGCATGCGGGCCGACTCCACCTGCGCGCCGACCAGCAACGCGACGATGCTCGCGCCCCAGACGAGGCTCCCCGCCCCCTCCGCCTCGATCAGCAGCGCAGCGCCGAAGGAGCTGACGCCCGTTTTCAGGCACAGGGCGCCCATCACGGCGAAGAGGGTGGGCTCCACCAGGGCCGAGAACGTGGCTTCTCGACTGGCCCCCATGCCTTCGAACGAACTGCCGGTATCCAGCGCTCCGAGCATGAGCGCCGCTCGTCCGAGGGCAGCAATGTATGCAAACCACACGAAGTCGAGGGGGAACGATGCAGGGGCTCGGACGCCGAAGACGGGTACCACGGCCACGGCCGTCACCGCCGCTGCGAGCACGAGGTAGGGGGCGGCGCGGAAGACGATGGTCGTGGTCTCACTGAAGACCGACTGCTTTCGCAGCAAGCGCCACAGGTCGAAGGCCAGCTGCAGGAGGGGCGGGCCGCGCCGACCTGCCCACCACGCCTTGGTGCGGGTCACGAGGCCGACGACGAGGGGACTGAAGAGCACCACGAGACCGCCGTGGAGGAGGGCGTTCACCGTGCGCCTCGAAGGATCAGTCCGACCAGGATCGCAAGCGTGACCAGACCAGCTGCGAAGGCGAATCGCGGTTGCTCGGGGATGCGTTGCGAGGTCTCCGAGATCATCTCCTCGCCCTGACCGAGGACCTCGAACATTCGTCGCTCGACAGCGTCCACGTGCGTCGTGGCGAGGTGCGAGGGTTCCTGCGGGAAGATCTCCTCGGGCAGTCGCGTACGGCGATGGCTCGGCAAGAACCCCTCGAAGATCGCAGCGAACTGCGCGGAGAACGAACTGGCGGAGTACTGCATCCGCGAGTTGCCCGCGGTGTAGCCGCAGGCCCACGTGACGTGTCGACGTGCCCTGCGACCAGACCACAAGCCGAGGGCGACGACCCCCAGTGTCACCATGACGAACAGCCGCGTCGCGGACTGGACTGGCACGAGCGCCGCGGCGACGGCGCCCACGCTGCGGGCGTCGAACCTGGCCGTCGCCGCGTGCGTCAGCCGAAGGCCCAGCGATGGCACGAGACCTATGCCGAGACACAGCCCAGCGTGGACGGTCATCGGCCCCCACATCGCTCGCGGGACGTCGGCGTCGGGGACGACAGTCCGATCCCGAGGCTGCCCGAGGAAGGCGATCCCGAACGCTCGCACCATGGAGAGACAGCTGACCGCCCCGACGAAGGCGAGTGCGGACGCCGCGCAGACGAGGCCGATGCCTGCGGTCGGGGTGGGCGCGAGCCCCGAGAAGAGCGCACGGTAGATGGTGAGCTCGGACATGAGGCCGTTGAAGGGGGGCAGCGCCGCGATGGAGAGCGCACCCACCAGGAACAGGAGGCCCGTCCGAGGCATCCGCCGTAGCAATCCACCGAGCCGCTCGAGATCGACCGAGTGAGTCCTGTGATAGATGGCGCCGGCGGCGTAGAAGAGGAGACACTTGAAGAGCGCGTGGTTGAAGACGTGGAACAGGCCGCCGCCGAAGCCGAGGGCCACGAGAACCGGGCGATCCCAGCTCAATCCGAGGTAGCCCACACCGAACCCGATGGCGGCGATGCCAACGTTCTCCGTGGACGAGTAGCCGAGCAGTCGCTTGAGGTCGCGTTGAACCGCGGTGTAGAGCACACCGAAGAACGCCGAGACGGCGCCGAAGCCGAGCACGCCCCATCCCATCCATTCCTCGGGGCGGTCTAGGAGGAGAGTGAACCGGAGGAAGGCGAAGAGGCCGGCCTTGTGGATCACCCCCGACATCAGAGCCGACACGTGGGCGGGGGCTGCAGCGTGGGCGCGCGGTAGCCAGGTGTGGAACGGGAAGAAGGCTGCCTTGAGCGCGAACGACGCTCCGAGCAGCAGGAACGCGGCGGATCGGGCCCCACCACGCTTGCCAAGGACGTCCTTGAACGAGTCGAACTCCATCGACCCGGTCTTGGCGTAGAGGAGCATGAAGGCTGCCACGAGGACGAACAGCCCGATGTGGGTCGAGACCAGGTAGTTGAAGCCCGCGAAGCGCACCTTCTGGTTCGAGTAGTCCCAGATCACGAGGAGCCAGGCAGCCACCGCGGCGATCTCCCAGCCAAGCAGGAATACGAGCGCGTTCTGGACGGAGTAGACCACGACGAACGCGACGGCAGTGAGGTTGAGCAGGGCGAAGTGCGGCCCAGGGTTCCGCCCTCTAGCCAGCGAGGGCGCCAGATAGGAGGCCCCGTAGACCGTGCCGAGCAGCGTCATGGGCAGTGACCAACTGAGGAAGAAGGCACTCAACGGATCCACGCGTAGGACCACCTGCTGCACCGGGAACGACCACGGAATGGCGGCGTGCAGGTCGCCGCCGCTTGCCAGCACCGGGGCGATTGCCCCGACCACGAGAACGGTCGCCATCAGCTGGGTTACGATCGCCGCGATGGGACGGGCCGGGCGTGGCAAGGCCAGCGCGAGAATCGCTCCACAGACCAGGAGCGCTCCCGCCGCAAGGAGCGGAGCCGCCGAACCGGTGGCCGGCGTCACGGCTTCGCCCCTCCCGTGCGAATCGCGTCGACGATGCTCCAACCGAACGAGGGACGCGGGAGCACGACCCGCACGAGGCCGCCGTCATCGACGTCGTGAGCTGCGAAGCGGTGTGGTGTGGTCGTGACCACGATCAGGAGCAGTCTTCGTCGCCTCCGACGCAAGCCAGCGATGGCTTCGTCGATCGCCGCCGGTGGGAATCCGTCGGGGAACAGCACGAGGGTGCCCACCTCGGCAGCCAGCGCATCGGCGGTGGGGAGGACGCTGGTCGCCACGACAGCGGAGAGGCCAGAATCCGAGAAGTACCTGCGCAGCTCGCTGAGCGTGGGTGCGTGGTCGGACACGACCACGACGGCTTCGGCCGGACCGTTGGCAGGCACGAGCGCCTCATTGCGAACCCTGTGCCGAGCGCAAACGAACGAAGTCAGGGGAGGCGGGCCCTACCTTCGGGGTTCGGGACCGCAGAATCGCCAAATTGGCACGCTGTCTATTGGCGAGGTGTTGGCTTGTCGCCGATGCGGCGTCACCGTGCCAGGAACACGGGGCAGGTGACGGCCTCCGCGAGGGATTGGGTGGTCGACGGCGCCCAGTCCCACCAGCGGCGCCTTGCGCCGGCGCCGACGACGATCAGGCGTGTGGGGGCGCCTTCGACGTAGCGGACCATGGTCGCAACGACGGGACCCCGGAGCACGGTGACGCGCGTGGGGAGCGACGGGGTCCGATAGGCCGCCGCGAGGCCGGCTGTCGCGCGCGCGAGATTGGTCTCGATGTGGTCGAGGTCCTGCTCCAGATGCCACACCGTCACGAGCCGCGCGGGCGGGGCGACCGTGACGAGGTCCACGGTCGTACGCAGGCGCTCGCCGAGCTCGAGCCCGGCGCGGAGCGTGATGTGGTTGGCGCCGAGGCCAGTCGCGACAACGATTCGGGGCATCGCGCTGCCCTAGCAAGTTCGTGGCCGCTCAGCGGCCAGCGCCCCGCGCCACGTGGCGCTGGATGGTGCGCAGACTGATGCCGAGGCGAGCAGCGGTCCTCCCGCGGTGCCCGCCCTCGGCGGCCAGCGTGTTCTCGATCACCTGCGCCACGATCGAGTCGAGCGTCCCATCCAGATCGATCCCCCCGAGCGCCCGCCGAGGCGGCGCCTCCTCTCTCACGGTCGGGGGGAGATCCACGAGACGTACGCTCTTGCCGGGGCGGAGCAGGCAAACGACCTCGATGGCGTTGCGCAGCTCCCGGACGTTGCCCGGCCAGACGTGGTGGAGGAGGGCGGCGCGGGCCTGACGTGAAATCCGTGGTGGAGCGGTACCGTGATGCGCGGAGAGCTGCGCCAGGAATTGCTGGATGAGGGCGGTGATGTCTGCCCTACGATCGCGCAGGGGTGGCACCTCCAAGGTGATCCCTTGGATCCGGTAGTACAGGTCAGGCCGGAAGCGCCCTTCGCGGACATCCTGTGTCAGCGGCCGGAGGGTTGCGAAGACGAGCCGGACGTCGGCTTGGATCTTCGTCGTCCCGCCGACACGCATGAAGCGACGGTTCTCGAGGAAACGCAGCAGCTTCGCCTGCATGCCGAGTGGCATCTCGCCGACCTCGTCGAGGAAGAGCGTGCCCCCCTGAGCCGCCTCAACCTTGCCGATCGCCCGAGCATTGGCGCCCGTGAAAGCACCGCGCTCGTGGCCGAAGATCTCGCTCTCGAACAGAGACTCGGGGATGGCTGCGCAGTTGACCGGGATGAACGGCCCCCGTCGACGTTGTGAGAGATCGTGCACTCGTCGGGCGAGGATCTCCTTCCCCGTTCCGCTCTCCCCCAGGAGGGTCACTGTGACATCGTGCGGAGCCACCGCCCGCAGCGTCTGGTCGAGCCTTCGCATGGAGAGGGCCGACATGATGGGTTCGAAGACAACGTCCTTCCGTCGTTGAGACATCGGGTCACCCAATAGGGCCGATCTGGATGATTGGCGAGCCAATTTGGCCGACTCGGCTCCGAGCCAGACTGGCTCGCTTCCAGCCGAACCGGGGCGGCCGTCTCCAGCACGGAACGGATCGTGCTTAGGCGGTCGCGATGGCGCACCACCGCAACGTCGCGCTCGACACCTGGGTCTCGCTGGCGTGAACGCCCGGCTCGCATTCGATGGTGCGATGGCTCCGATGCCGAGGCAGCGGGCCTGTACCACGCCATGCGCGCCCGGCCTCTCAACCTTCGCGAGCTGGCGGTGTGGCGCGAGGCCCTCGAGCGATCAAGCTAGGCCGCACGCAGGGCCGTCCGCCGCACCACGCCGCCGAGCCGAGAGGAGATGCTCGCGCTGCACCCTGAAGCCCCCGCCGATGAAGCCGAGGCGGAGCAGGAGGATCGGCAGATCGTAGCGTGCGGTGGCCTCGGTGAAGGGGCGCCGCGAACCGGTAACCGCCCGCCCGACGCGCGCGCTATGTACGAGCCAACGCGAGTTGTCCCAGGGCCGAGACCTCGCCCGAGCAAAGCGCGCCCCCACCGAGTGCGATGCGTTGCGATCCAAGCCGTGGGTGGAGCTCCACGCCCGCCGAGCCCGCCACGAGCCGCCACGCTTGCCCCTGGGGGTCGGTGACGACGGTGGGACCACCACCGAATCCCGCAGGTGCACGATCTCGCCGCCACTGCCCAACGGCCCCATCGACGCCTGCGGCGAGTCGCTCCCGACGGAGATGTTCAGCGGCCGGGGGCCCTGCGCATGGCGGTCGGCGGATTCCACACCTGCGCCCAGAACGCCCAGCGCATCTGGTGTTGGGGCTTCAACGCCTTCGGCCAGCTGGGCAACGGCGAGCCCACGCGCGAGCTCGCCCACCACGTCCGCGACCTCGCTCAAGAGCTGGGACGAGCCGCTGCTCGTGCCCGACGACGCGTCAGGCCCGAAGGAGGTGTCCGCCGCCTTCGCCGACGAGGTGCACGCCATCGCCGCGGGGCGCGCACACCTGCGTCATCGCGGGTGACCACCGTGTAGTCCGCTGCTTCGGGCAAGGGCGCAGGACGCGCTCGGTTGCTACGATCCCGACGCTGCAGAACTCAGCGGAGCCGTCCAAGTCCAAGTCGCTGTTCCTCCTCCTGCCGATGCAGCAGGCAAGCCTGACGCCATCGATGGCGGTGGGTGGCGAACTCGGGTTTCAGTGGGCCGTCCTGCGCGCAAGTTCCACGCTCAAGTCCCGCGTGCAGGACGTGAACTACGCTGGGGCCCTCTACTCAAGTAGCGCGTCGTCGTCGACGACGACGGCCGCCGACGAGCCCCTTCGCCTGGATGCCGAGGAACGAGTAGGCGGCGACGGGGAATTGGTAGTTCGCATCGAGCCGCAAGACCAGGCCCGCCGTGGCGGCGTCCAGCTTGCGCCGAACCGGCAGTGGGTGGAGCTTGCTCAGGCTCTCGACCGTCTCCCCGAGCTCCATCAGCTGGGCCACGCGACTCAGGATCTCGATGGGCTTCATGCCCTGCTTGCTGCCCTCTTCGAACTCGGCCCGCAGGCGCGCCAACTTCCGTGCGGTGCGACCATCGCGAAGACGTGACACGTAGGCCCCGAACATCGTGTTGATCGCCCGCGCGACCACGCGCTTCTCGATGGCCTCCGGCGCCCCTCGCCGTGTCGTGGGCGCGGCAGCCCTCCTCTTCGCGGGTCTCGAGCGGTCGGTTCTCTTCTTCGCGCGGGGCTTCACCGTGGCGGCACCGTATCGGAGCCCCGCGCGTCAGACCATCTTATGTACTGGCAGGTCCCAGGTGGGACTCCGAGGTCACAGTGGTGGGACGGCCTGGGCCGCCCGTGGGATGGTGGACGTCGGATCGTGAGGGGCGGAGCGGAAGTTTGTGGCGAGGCCGCCACCGGCCATGGAATGACGGGTGCGCGGGATGCGCTCGGACGATGGCGACCTCGCGAGCGAGCGTAGCAGGCGGCCCCGGTCCTGCTGGTGACCAAGGTCACGCTCGCGGACGCCACTCTCTCTCGGGAACCTCCGCGAAGGCGAGCACGTTGCCGTCGGCGTCAACGCAATACGCAGCCCGATGCGGTGTGATCCACGCGACCCGTGCCACCTTGAGCGCTGCAAGCATACGACCGGAAGAGCACGGCACGCCGCCGATCCGGAGCCCAAGCCAAGGCCCACCGTCGAAGGCGAGGGCGGCCGCCGGCTTGAGTCCCCAGCTGCCGTTGTCGTTCGGCTGCCGGCGGCCCCCCTCGCATGTCGAGCTTACACCTTCGTCGCGACCTGCGTGCCTCGAGCGCGCAAGGCACACACCGGGCGTCGGCCTGGCACTTCCCACCGAGGACTTCGAGCTCAACGTGTCGCGTGCCGATGCGCCCACACCGACTGCCCGGCACGGAGCACCCCATGAGCAAGTCCAACAAGCGGCCGATTCTGGGCACACACCTCGAAGGGGCCCGGGACTTCCCACGGAAAGGTTCGAGCTCAACGTGTCGCGTGCCGAGGCACCCACGCCCGGCACGGAGAACACGATGAGCAAGTCGAACAAGTCCTCGAAGAAGAAGCCTTCTGCTGCCAAGAAGGGCAACAAGGCCTCGACCCCGAAGAAGGTCCTCACCGCGGCACCGGCCAAGGCCGAGCTGAAGACAATCGTCGCGAAGAAGGACGCCGCGAAGGCGGAGCCGAAGAAGACGACCACGGCGCCGAAGACGCAGACGAAGTCCACGGCGGACACGCCCGCGTCTGCCAACTCCCGGGCGCGTGCGCTCGTCCTCGACGAGTCCGACTCCAAGAAGGCCATCGCGGCCCTGCAGAAGTTTGGCTCCACCCAGCTCCAGCGGGTGTTCGCCGACCTCTTCGGCGCCGAGACCACGAGCCGCAATGTGATGTACCTCCGGAGCGCCATCTCCAAGGGGCTCCTCGACCGGCACGCGGGCACCCCGCTCGCCGCCCCCGCCGACGAGAAGAAGGCCGCGCGCAACAAGGTCGTCACCGAGGCCAGGCACCGCGAACCCCGCCCCCGTGACCCGCGCCTCCCTACGGTCGGCACCACCCTCGAGCGCCTCTACAAGGGCGAAGCGCTCCGGGTGAAGGTGCTCGAAGAGGGCTTCCTCTTCAAGGGCACCACCTACCCGAGCCTCTCCGCCCTCGCCAAGTCCCTTACCGGCTGCTCCACCAACGGGTTCCTGTTCTTCCAGCTCATCGAGCGGCCGGCGAAGGCCTGAGGATCTTCAGCCATGAGCCAGCGCAACACCAGCAAGGGACAGCTCAAGTGGTGGGGAAGATCCTACTCGGTTAGGGTGCGCTTCGCCGACGGCTCCCGTCGGTGGGTGCCCCTGCCCGAGGGACTCTCCCACGCCGACGCTGTCGCGCGTGCCGAGCTCGTCGCCGCCGAAGCGCGGCGGCGGGCTTCACCAGCAGACCTCACCACCCTCGCCCAGCCAGGAGAGACGCTTGCCGAGTGGAGCGAGCGCTGGCTCACGAGCCGTGTCCAGGCCGGGTATCGGAGCACCAAGGACGACCGCTCGCGGCTCAAGGTGCACATCCTCCCGCTCCTCGGTGGCGTGAAGATCGCCACGCTGTCGACCGACGACGTCGAGCGGGTGCGCGATCGGTTGGATGCGTGCGTACGTGCGGGGGAGATCGCCTGGGGCACGGCCCAGCTCACCTGGGCGCTGCTCAAGTCCATGTGCAACGCCGCGCGGCTCTCGAAGGACCGCGACCTGCGCGTGCGACGAGACGATCCCACACGCGACGTCGCCCCGCCGGACCGTGGCATCGTGAAGGCGAAGCAGTTCCTCTACCCGAGTGAGTTCCTGCAGCTCGTCTCCTGCGAAGAGGTACCGCTGCCCTGGAGGCGCGCCGTCGTGCTGTCGGTCTACCTCCTCCTCCGGCAGTCCGAGCTCCAGGCCCTCGCTTGGGACGATCTCGACCTCGAGCACGGCGTCGCCCACGTCCACCGGTCGGTGGACCGCGCAGACCGCACCGCCGACAAGACCACGAAGACCGAGACGGCGCGGCGGCTCGCCATCGAGCCGACGCTGATGCCGCTGCTGCGCACGATGCACGAGCGTGCTGGCAGACCGAAGAGCGGGCGTGTGCTCGCCGATCTGCCACCCTGGTACGACCTCGCCAAGGGGTTGCGGGCCTACCTTGCGCTCGCAGGGGTCAGCAGGCCTGAGCTGCTCGCGCGTGGACCCACGCGGCGGTGGATCACGTTTCACGATCTGCGAGCCACTGGGATCACCTGGATGGCCGTCCGGGGCGACGACCCGCTGAAGATCCGGCAGCGCGCCGGACATCAGCACGTCGCCACAACCGAGAAGTACATCCGGCTCGCAGAGGACGTGCGGGTGGGGTTTGGGCAGCCGTTCCCAGAAGTGCCCGGATGCGATCATGCGCCATAACAATGTGACAATCTGGTGAATCTGCGCTTGCGCTGGGTGCTCCGCCGGTTGCGCAACCCGCCGGTTTCCCGGAGGCTCAGGCCTTCGGGGGTTCGCTGTTCCACCGGGGGTCCATTGGGACGAGGGGGGGGCAGTGGCCACAACACGACCAATGTTGCGCGGGCGCTTGTTGCCTGTGCGCAGAACAACTGAGGCCTCATGAACAGCTTTCGGAACCTGACGCAGTACGCCGAATCCCACCTGGTCTCGAACAACACAGGCACCACCCTGTACCAGTGGTTCACGGACTGGATGTGCTGCGACGGCGTGGACGCCATCCGCGCTGTTCTCAAGGCCAAGAACGCCACGAGCGCGAACTTCAGCTGGCAGCTGGCGATCCAGTACGCCCCCGTCCGGTCAGACAATCCGGGTGCGCCGGCCGCCATTGGCAACGGGCAGACAGGATCTGGAGAGTTCCAGACCGGAGACATCTCCCTCGCAGCCCAGGCCGATGCGCCATCCAACCGGCTCTTTCGCCTTGGCATCGCCTACACCAGTGTCAATGCGAGCGTGCAGCAGGCAGATGTAAGCCTCCAAGTCAGCTACAAGAGTGTGGCGACACCCCTCGGGAGGGTCCGAGCAACGCTCGCGATCACGGACAGCAGCAACAAGTACGAAGTCCTCACCCCGTGGATGCCTGCGAGCTACATGGCCAAGGTAAAGGCAGCCTTCGTCGTGAACAGCATCAACCCTTCTAACGGCAACTTCAAGTATCGGCTGGCCTACCAGACCGCAGGCACGACCGTCACGCAGCCGAGCGCCTGGACCGACATCGAGACCGCATGGGCTCAGCCGGGCAACGGGGTTAGCTACAGTGAGCGCAATACAGGTGAAGTCACCGTGACCACCACGGAGATGTGGTTCCGGCTCGGCGTCGCCTACACCCAAGCAGGCGGGGTTGACACGAACTACACGGCCGTCCTCGACGCCGTCTTGTCGTGCAGGGCGTAGTCACAGGTCACCTTCACACAGTACTGGAGCATCGCCATGTCTCTCGCGAAGGTCGTGGACCCTGTCGATCTGATGTCTTCTCTCACAAAGGACGAACTCCAAACTCCGGACTTTGGCCTGCCTGGTCTGCCGGGCAGCACCTTGGTAGATCCAAGTTCGCTTGATCCGATTGGATTTGACGGGCCGTCGGATTTCGGAGTGACGTTCAGGGAGCGTGGACTGCCAGGTAGTTCGGCGAGCGACTTGGACGGAGGAGACCTCGTCGGTTGGGTTGGAGATCGACTGGGGACAACGTCAGAGGGTGAGACATGGACTCCCACAGGTCCATGGCAGAACGAAGTGCGATGGCCAACGAACCATGATGGTACGCCGGGAAAGCCCGTTGGTCCTGTCGGCGAATCGACGGTTGCCGTGGACGATGACGATCCAACCTTCGGCCGCGAGCAGGGCATTCTGACCGTGGTCACAACTCAAGTGACTGCAGATGGCCACGGGCGTTCGACGCAGCCGACCCAGATCCCTGTGTCCCGCCCCGTCGTCTCAACGGCAGCTGTAAAGACCGTCAGTAGTCAACTTGGATGCGAGCTGATTGACCCAAAGACGCGGACTGCCAGCCCAGAGGAGGCGGACGCCTTCGCGGTAATTCTTCAGAAGGGAACTCCAGATCCGATGCGCGACTCGCCGCAGGTGTCCTGGGCCAATGTTCGCGACGTTCGGGCGGCAACGCGTACACCTGGCCCTCGCTCTCCGAAGAGCGACTCTGGGACGGACGACACAGGCGTCGCTAGTGGGGGAACGCTCTTGATCATCGACCTGTGGAATGACACGGGGTATCGTGCTGTACATTCCCGATCGTCCTCGGGACCGAGGATCGCGGTCAGCTATGCGAGCGATAGTCCTAGCAACAACCCCGTCCCTCGTTAGCAGCTGCCTCCTCGTGGGTGGATGTCACTACGAGGTCGCCAGGAGTCACGCCAAGCCCGACGCACGTCCACCGGTGGCCTCCGCGCGGGCGGTGGTGGTAGTTGGCAGCAATACCGCCAAGTCCATAGCGCAGGCTCTGGGCCGCGGTGGGTTGATCCGGGTACGTCAGACCGCTGACAGGCTAGAAGTGGTCTGTCCTGATCTTGGTAAGAACGTCTACGGACGCGTAGAGCTTGAGGCTCCCAATTGGCTAAATCTTCAGGATTTGTCTCCCGCGGAGTTGGACGAGAATCTTGAATTTGAGAAAGCCGCACCTGCAGTGGCAGTTCGTGTGACACATTGGCTCACCGCGCGCGTGCCAATCCCGTTGACGGAGAGGTGGCTCGACAACTGCTTGGACGCCACGCATTTTGTGCGTCGCATTGATGCGGATGTCGTCGACGGCCACCTTTACGTACGTCGTGTTGTCCTTTTCCCTACTCTACCAGAGGTTGCACCGACTCCTAGTGCTTGTCGTGTCGGATTTCATCTTGCCACGTCATTCCCCGGGCTTTGCGTTCAGCGCGTTCCGTTTACTTGCCAGTCAGGCGAGCAGGAGCAGTGCGTGAAGCAGTGTGAGCAAGGCGACGCCGAGAGCTGCGAGCGCGTGGTCCGTGCGTCGACGGTCGCGCCAGGACTGGTGACGCAGAAGCAGGAGTCCGCGGCCGAACGTGCATGCGCTCTAAACAAAGCGAACTGCTGCGAGCTGGCGACAATTCTTATGTACACGCCAAGCGCGTGGGCGCGGTCGGAAGCGCTGGCCCGAGGCGGGTGCGGCGCTGGAAGGCTCTGGTGTTGCACCACCTTGGGCATCATCCTCGACAATGCAAAGGATCTCAGCGGCTCAGCGAAGGCAAACGCGGTGGCGTGCAGTCTCAATGTCGCCTTCTGTTTACGTGCAGCTCGGCGGAGCCGAGCTGCAGGCCTTCTCGACCTGGCGCATGAGCAGGCCGCCGTTGCATGCCAGGCCAACGAACCGCAGGCGTGTGGAGAAATGCGCGACATCGCTAAGGAGCAGCACCAGTTGTCTCCGTGAGCGATGGGACAGCCGTCAGCCCGCTATCAGCCCACCGCACCGCGTCCCAGCCAGTTCTTTGCGCCCCTCGCGCTGGCTGCCCGGGCTGCCCACGTCCATTCGCGGGGTTGGCCGCGCCGGACATCGCCCACCGCACACACCGCCCCATCACCGGCCCGCACAATCCTCAATGCTTCCTGTCCCCTACGTCGACAACATCCGCTGGGACAACCAGCGCCGCGACGGCACCGTAACCGCCCGATATTGCGTCGGAATGCGCGGAGGCAGGCAGGCCCCAACCCAGGCGCCAACATCCGTTGGGGCACCGCCATGCCGCCAGCCCGCCGTCAGCCCCATCGCGCCGCTGCTCCGAAGAAGACCGAGCGCCTCGCGCTGGGCTGCCCGGGCTGCCCACGTCTATCCGCGGGGTTGGCCGCGCCGAACGTCGCCGTCCGCACACACCCACCTGTCACCGGCCGCACAATCCCCAATGATTCCTGCCCCCTGCGTCGACAACATCCGCTGGGACAAGGCGCCGCCGAAGGTGCCGACGGGTGAGGTCGAGCGTCCGCCCAAGTGAGGGGAGTCGACAGATACCCCCCGGGCTGAAGCCCGGGGCACCGACAACACCGCAAGCCCGGGGTCTCGCACCCCGGGCTTCACGTTGTCGGCGGCGGCGAGATCGGCCGACGGATCTCCGGCGCTCGGGGCGAGGCTCTGAGGTTGGTTCGTGAAATTAGCTGGAGCTCGAATCCATCGCATCCACGACAGCTGGTAGGTGGGACGATCCGCAGCGCACAGCGCCGAACCATCCGGTGTCGAGACCGAGTTCCTCGGCCATCTCGCTCTCGGACTCGAATGGGCACGGCTCCACTCTGCGCTGGATGTGCCGTGGCTCCGTCGGTGGCGAATTGGCTAGAATGCTCGCGGCAATCTTGACGGTTACCCGGATAGGTCCCTCGCAACTCTCTACGGCGGCACCTCATGCCCGGGGTTTGGAATTGCGCACATGTCCTACTACGCCGAGCCTGGTGTCGCTCTTGCCGCCCCAAACAGCAGCCGACCCGCCTTCAGCGTGGGAGCATCGGCGGTCGCGGGTGTCATGGGGAACGTCCTCGGACCCGTTACGCGACACTTTTTGAGTAACGCGACGAGCCGCAGCGCACAAAGCCGAACGAAGTCATTGACTTCCGAATTTGCTTCAGTTTCGAAGTGTCGCGATTCAAACGCGTTCAACATACCTCTGCCGGCTCTATTTCAGCCTCGCGCGCGCGAGAGCCAGAAGTATCGCGACTCCACTCTCACATGATTCCCGTGGACGTTCGCGCGGTTGGCTGAGCGGGCGTACTATTGACCGCTCGCGCGCGACCCCGAAACCTCCGAGAGAATCGCGCTCTTCGCGTGAGGCGGCGATCTTGCGATCGTCCCTCGATCGTACCGCGACCGTCCCTTCATCGTCCCTCGATCGCCCCTCGATCGCCCCGCGACCGGGCGCGATCTCCGTGGCGCCATCGAAGCAACCAAGAGCGACCACGAGCAACCACGCACCCGGAAGCGCGTGAGCACGACATCGGCGCGCGCTCGCTTCGATCTCCGCTGGCTCTATGGCAAGGAGATCACGCGGCTGCGTCAAGGTGAGTCCCCTTCGCCACGCGCGGTGACCATCCTTGCCACACTGGCACAACTCCCGGCACCGATGGCGGAGACGCTCCACGTCGCGCACCTCGCCCACAACGAAGCCCCACGCGCGCTGCGGCTGCTCGTGGCTCCGTTGGATCCGAGGCTCGTCGCGCTGGTCGCCCTTCGGCGGGGCCTGTCGCGCGAAGTTCTGGAGGCGCTGTTCAGACGCGCGACGGAGCGCGGCCGCCCAGTGGAGCGCTTCGAGGCGCGCCGCGCCGTCGACGCGCTCGTCGTGGCCGCGCAGCGTGAGCTCGCCGACGCGCTCCGCGCCTACTGCGCCGTACGCGCTCGGCCTCTCAACCTCCGTGAGCTGGCGACCTGGCGCGAGGCCCTCGAGCGTTCGAGCTAGGCCGCGCGCT
>CAZUZY010000022.1:0-47169 GCA_964624885.1 uncultured Polyangiales bacterium
CGAGGGCCTCGGCGCGTCGGACGTGGAGCTCCGCGAGCCGACCCGGCGCGGACAGCTCGGCCGCTTCGCCGTACAGACGCGCAGCGCGCTCGAAGGCGAGGGCCGCCATGGCCGCGCCCGCAGCCTCTTCGGCGTAGCGCTGGGCGCGCGTCCGATCGCCGGCGCGGCGGAAGTGCTCGAGCAAGAGCTCGCGCTCGACCTCGCCACACGCCTCGAGCTCGTGGCCGATGCGACCGTGCAGCTCGGCGCGCTGGGCGGTGGGCAGCGCCTCGTAGATCGCCTCGCGCACGCGATCGTGGGTGACCTCGAGGCACGCGTGCTGCGCAGCGACCCACCGCTCGGCGCGCAGGCGCGAGAGCGGCCCTTCGGCCCACCCGACGTCCGCCGCGCGGGTCGAAACGCCCCGGTCGATCGGCCGGCCGGCGACGGAGATCGCGGCCAGCAGTCGCCGCTCGGCGACCGGCAAGGCTGCCCAGCGGACGCGGATGGCCTCTTCGAGCGACAGCGGCGCGTCGGCTCGCCCGCGGGCCAGCTCGGTGATGAACAAGGGATTGCCGCGCGACTCGCGGGCGATCGCCGCGACCGCGGTCGGGCTCGACCCGGCCAGCATGCGCCGCGCGAGCTCCGCCGACGCGTCCATCGACAGCGGGTCGAGGGCTATCTCCGTGGTGGCGAGCCCGTGCCGCGCGAGGCCGGCGTCGGCGCGCCGGACGACGACCAGGAGCACCCGTGGGAGCGCGCCGCGGAAGAGCTCCGCGAGGAGCGCCGCGCTGTCCTCGTCGCCCCACTGCCAGTCGTCCACCGCGAGCACCAGCAGCGGTCGGGCCAGGGCAGCGAGCAGGCTGCGCAGGGCGGCGATCGCTTCGTGGCGCGACGCCCAGGGGTCGCGCGCGGGCTCGGTCGACACCGTCGAGGGGAACGCTCGCCCGAGGGCCGGGAACATCCGGACCAGGTCCTCGATCCCATCGGGCCGGGGGCGCCCGGCCGGTGGCAGCTCCACGAGGTGCAGGACGAGCTCGTCGATCAGCGGATCGATGGCCTTGTGCGGCGCCGACTCGCGGTCGTAGCAGCGCCCCGCGAGGACGAGCGCGTCGCGCCGCAGCTCCTCGAGGGCGCGACCGAGGAGCGCGGTCTTGCCGATCCCGGGCGGACCGACGATCTCGACCACGCGTGTGGCTCCGGCGTGGGCGTCGGCCGCCAGGTGTCGCAGGCGGTCGAGCTCGACCTCCCGCGCGACGAACGGCAGCTCACCCTGGCTCACGGCCGACGCCCCGCCGACGACCGCGGCGACCGCGCCGAGATCGGCCCGCGCCGCGGGATCGGGCTCCAGCAAGGCGAGGCAGAGCGCCGCGAGGTCGGGAGCCCCGGGCGGAGGACTGGGTGGGTGCGTGGGTCGACTCCCGGCGAGCGCCTCGTGCAGCACGACGCCGAGCGCGAAGCAGTCCGCGGCGACGGTCGGTGGTCCACCCGCGCGGAGCTCCGGAGCCATGTAGGCGGGGGTCCCTGCGATGCGTCGCTCGTGGGTCGCGATCGGCGCGACGAGCCCGAAATCGAGGACGACCACCCGACCGTCCGGGGTGACTCGCACGTTGGAGGGCTTGATGTCTCGATGGATCTGCCCGGCGGCGTGCAGGGCCGCGAGACCCGCGGCGACCTGGCGCAGCGAAGCACGCAGGCGTCGCTCGTCGCCACGGACGTGATCGAGGAAGTCCTCGCCCTCGACGAGCTCCATGGCGATGAAGTAGGTGACCGAGCCGCCGACCGTCGCCGAGCCGAGCTCGTAGAGCGCCACGAGGTTCGGGTGCGAGAGGTCGGCCACCGCGCGGAACTCGCGCTTGAAGAGCATCAGGGCGTCGGGCTCGAGCCGGGGCAGGAGCTTGAGGGCGACCCGCGCCGAGGGGGCCTCGACCGGCGCCGCCGACCACACGTCCCCCATCCCACCGCTGCCGATGCGCTCGACGAGGCGGTAGCGACCGAGTCGTTCTCCCTCACCGAAGGCGGCCGTCGCCGTGAACCCTGGCGCGGTGCGCGCGAGCGACGAGGCGAGCCGGCGACACCGGTCGCACTGGTCGAGGTGCACCTCGAGCGCGCTCGCTTCTTCGCGCGAGAGGTCGCCCGCCACGAACGCCACGACGTCGTCTTCGCGCGCGCAGTCGGTCATGGCCCGGTGTGTATGATGGGCGGTTCGCCATGCGAAGCACACCCCTCTCGAACGTCCTGCGGCGCGCGGTCGCCGCCACGGCGCTGGCGGACCTCACGGACGACGAGCTCGAGCCGCTGCTCGCCGGGCTCGTCGCCGCCGCCCGTCGGGCGTGGCCCACCGTCGAAGTCGAAGACGCCCGCTACGTCGAGTACCTCGCGGCGCGGCTCCCGGCGGACGCCCGCCGTGGCGCGCTCGCCGAGCTGCGCGGCGACGACCTCTACCTCGCCTGTGGGTGCGCAGCGCAGCTGCCGGCGGCGCTGGCGAGCTTCCGCGACGGCATCGTCGCCGATCTGGATCACGCCATCGTCCCGGCGGCCGGGGACCGTCTCGAGGAGGTGCGCCAGCTCGTGCTGGAGAAGCTGCTCGTCGCCACCGACGAGAGCCCGCCCCGGATCACCGCCTACCGCGGGCGGGGTGCCTTGCACGCGTGGGTCCGCGTGACGGCCGCGCGGATCGCCCTCGATCTGACCCGCGGACGACCGGAGCGCGAGCTCGCCGATGCTGCGCTCGACGCGGAGCCGGGGCTTGATCCCGAGAGCGCGCACCTCAAGGCCTCGCTGCGCGAAGAGCTCAAGCGGTCCATCGACGTCGCCGCCGCGCGGCTCTCGCTGCGGGAGCGCAACCTCCTGCGTCAGAGTCTGCTCGACGGCCTCACGATCGACGAGCTCGGCGCGCTGTACGGCGTGCACCGGGCCACCGTCGCGCGGTGGCTCGTCGCGGCGCGCGAGGCGCTCGCCCGCGGCACCAAGGGCGACCTGCGCAACCGGCTCGGGCTGGACGCCCGCGAGCTCGACAGCGTCTTTCGCCTGGTGGAGAGCCAGTTCGACCTGAGCTGGTCGGTGCTCGAGGGAGACGAGGAGGGGGCGCACGAGTGACTCGGGGTGGGGGCGCTCCAAGACGCAGCGCGCGTCGGGGGGTCGCAAGAAATCGGAGGGGCGGTCCTCGCGTCACCTGCGGCTCGCTCCGTTCACTTTTCTTGCGACCGCCCGCGGCCCCCTCCGTCTTGGGAGCAACCCCAGACCGGAGTCACCCGAGATGCACAAGTTCACCGCCTCGCTCGCCTCGCTCGCCGCCCTCGCCGTCGTCTCCGCAGCGCTCGCCGGCTGCGCCGTCCAGGGCCCGGAGGAGGGCGAAGACGACGCCGTCGCGACCGAGGCCGCGCTCGGCAACAGCCCCGAGGCCTGGCGCTGGTTCTTCTCGTACAAGCACCGGCGCCAGATCCAGGCGCCCATCGAGGCCACCCCGAAGCTGCCGGCCTTCGGCGGTCGCCGCACGGTGCTGCTCGTGCCCGGCACCACCATCGGCCCCGAGTTCTTCCAGCCCATGGAGGCGCGGCTCCGTCGCGACGGCTTCGACCCCGTCGTGTGGGCACCCGCCGATCTCTTCACCGAGAGCCTGGCCACCGGCGCGGCGCGGATCGGCGCGAAGGTGGACGAGCTGCGCGCCGCGCGCGGTGTCGATCGCCTGCACCTCGTCGCGCAGTGCGACGCCGGCGTGGCGGCGCGGTACTACGCGCAGGTGCTCGGCGGGAGCGCCAAGCTCGACCAGTTCGTCACGTTCGTCTCGGCCCACCACGGGACCTACGCCGCGCCGGTCGCCTCGTGGGTCACAGGGTGGCAGGCGCTCCGCGACATCCAGCCGAACAGCCCGTTCATGAAGACCTTGAACGGCGCGGCGATGCCGGCGGGCCTGCGTTTCACCTCGATCTACTCGTGCGCGGACGCACTGATGGTGCCTTACAGCACCTCTGCGGTGACCGGCGCGACCAACGTCGAGTTCTGTGGCCACTACGTGGACCACTTCGACCCGTTCTTCGACGCGACCGTGTACCAGCGGATCCTGGTCACCCTGCGGGGCGAGGGCGCGAGCGCCCCCACGTACTACTGACCGTCGAAGCACGGTCGGCCGCCCATGGAGGCGGCCGATGTTTCGGCTCGCTGAGCTCGCCTCAACGGAAGTTCTGCACCGACCACCACTTGCCGTCGGCGGTCTGGAAGAACCCGCACGCGACCTTCGTGTACTTGGTGCTCGACATGTTGATGTAGTGGCCGTGGGCGCTGAAATCGCCCGGCCCTTCGGCCCACATCATCTTGAGGCAGCCACCGATCATCGTGTCGGGCGGCCCCGGCCACCCCGGGCACTCGTTCTGGGCCATCTCGGTGCACTTGCCGAACGCGCCGTGCGCCTTGCCGGTCTGCGAGTCCGAGGCGGCCTCCTGATCGGAGCACGTGCTCTGCTCGGTCCACGCCGCGTAGGGCGGCAAGCCGAGGGTCGCGCGGTAGGCGTTGATGCCATCCACACAGGCCGCGCGCGAGCCGGCCAGCGCGTCGCTGGACGCCCCGCTGGAATCCCCGCCGCTCGAGCAACCGAGGAGGGTCACGCCGACGAGCACGCTGAGGATGCGCATGACCCCAGTGTAGCGAGCCCACCACCGCTCGCGCCGCGCTTTTCGTCAGGGGTCCCTTGCACCACATTATCCTGGGCCCTACGGCATGCAGTTCCGCCATGTCGCCCCAGTCCGTCCACCACGAGCGCGTCCGTTCGCTCCACGCGCGCCTGCTCACGCTCTCGATCGGCGACATCGCGCCCCCGCACGTCGATCCCCAGGTGGCCGCCCTCGCCGCCATGGCGCTGGTCGACTTCGCGAGGAGCGCGGAGGGGCAGGCCCGGTTCGCCGAGCTCGCGAGGCTCGATGGGTTCGACCACGCGTTGCTCGACGACCTCGACATGCTCGCGCACGCCCTGCTCGGGGTGGTCGAGACCTTCGACGTCGCGCCCCGCAGCCCCCGCGCGATCGTCGTCCCCGCCGAGCTCGAGACGCAGTGCCGCGCCCGCCGCAGCCTGCTGACCACGCTCTTGACGGAGCGGCTCTCGCTCTTGCCCTCGGTCGAGGTGGCCCTGCGCACGGTGCGCCTCAGCTACGGACCGATCGACCTCGCGCTCGATCTGCGCACGCTCGCCGCCCACGTCGACACCCACCACGGCGACCTCGCCGGTGCGCCCGGCTTCGACGCGCGGCTCGTCGACTCGACCCGAGCGCTCGCGCTCGCGCTCGAGGACCACCTGTACTCCGCCGACACGCCCGAGCTCCACCAGGCGCGCCGTGCGCTCCACCGCATGTGGACCTTGTTCGAGCGCTCGTACCGCGAGCTCGCCGAGATCGGGCGCGAGATCTTCCACCACGACGGCGAGGACATCTTCCCGACCCTCGAGGCCATCGCCCAGGTGAGCCGCACCGCGCGCCACCAGTCCTCGTCGAGCCGGCCGGCCACGACCATCGTCGAGGAGAGCCTGCACGGGCCCAAGTCGGCGCCCGTCTCGCGACGGTCGTCGCGCCGCATGATGGCGGTGCGACCCGAGGCGGCGCCCCTGTCGCTCGAGGTGTGGCTGCACGGGGCGAGCGACTCGAACCTCTACCTCGGCTTCACCCAGGACGTGGCCGAGGGGGGCGTCTTCGTCGCCACCTACGAGGAGCGGCCGATCGGCGCGACGGTGGAGCTCTCGCTCGAGATCGACGGCAAGGAGCCGGTGAAGGTGGCCGGACAGGTGCACTGGACGCGCCCGCAAGGGGCTTCCGACGACCTGCCGGTCGGGCTCGGCGTGCGCCTGCTCGCGGTGTCGCGCGAGCTCGGTCAGACCCTGCAGGCGTTCGCGGCCCGACGCACGCCGATCTTCTACGACGACTGAGACCGTGCGCGCGTCACCCGCCGTGGCGCTCCGACCAGTGGACGATCGTCCTGACGAGCGCGGACGGGGCGTGATCGCACTCGGCCGAGCTGGCCTCGCTCGCCGGCAAGAACGTGAGGATCCGGCGGTCGTCGCGGAGGGTGAGCCCCTTGGTCCGGTCGATGGTGAAGCCGCAGGCCTCGGCCCGCGCGCGCCGCGCCTCGAACAGCGCGGCGGGCGCCTCGGCGAGACCGATGCTCCGGAAGTGCACCTCCATGATCTTGGGGCCCGCGCTCCCCATGACGTGCTGGTTGCACAGCGGCTCGCCGGTCTCGGGGGGCGAGAGCACGGCGTCGCACTCGGCGGGGGTCGGTGGCGCGAGGGGGGTCGCAGAGGTGTGGGGGGACGTCACGACCGAGCTCTCTCGGGGCGACTTGCTGCAGCCAGCGACGAGCAGTGAGAGGAGTGAGCTGCAGGCGAGCGCCGTGAGCCCCGGCCGCCACGGGCGGCCGCTCGCGCCGGACCGCAGGAGCAGGGTGCGTCGCATGGTGAGAGGATAGAACCGCGACGGGCCAGGGGCTTGGGCGTCCTAGGCCACGCGCTCAGTACCGCTCACGTACGGCCCGCGCGCTGCGCGAGGTCGGCGAGCGGCGTGAAGTGGGAGGGATCGGCGCGCACGAAGCGCTCCGCGCGCAGCAGCCGACAGGCGTGCTCCTGGACCGGGTTCACCGTGGTCAGGAGGTCGACGAGCGACGCCCGCCGCTCGACCGACACGCCCGCGCCGACCACCCACGCGTCGTTCGGGATCGGCTCCGACATCGCGACCACCTCCACCCGCGGTGGGTACAGGCCGTCGTGCTCCGCCCAGCCGGCCCACAGCACGTGCCCGTCCGCGTCGATCCGGCAATAGGTGGCGCCGACGTCGGCCAGGTCGGCCAGCACGGCGTCCACGACGCGATCGTGGCTCTGGTAGAACGACTCGCTCGCGAAGAACGTCGACGGGTCGTGGCCGGCCGCGGCGATCATCATGCGGGGGATCGCGTACCCGGCGGCGCTCGCGCGATCGACCCACGCCACGCGCGCGCCCCGGAGGGCGGTGAGGGAGCGCGGACCCCCGACCGTCACGAACAGCGCGGCCCGGTAGGTCGTCGCCTCGTTGCGGACGGGGAGCGCGATCGGCTCGGCGAGCTCGCGCGCCGAGAGCTCCATCGAAAGGAGGGGTGGCACCCAGGCCATCGCGACCTCACCCGTGGCGACCGCCTCGGCCAGCTCGCGGTAGTCCTTGGTCTGGGTCGCGTGGACCTCGACCGCGAGGGTGCGTCCGATCGCCGCGGCGAGCGCCTGCAGCTGCTCGTCGGCCGCCACCGGCTCGTTGCTCCGCACGATGCCCAGGCCGAACCGCTCCATGTCCCCATCTTGCCACGGCTCTCGGCGAGCGCGGGTCACGCTAGACTCCGCGCCCATGCCCGAAGCCACCACGCACCACGGAAGCTGCCATTGCGGCAAGGTACAGTACGACGTCGAGATCGCGCTCGAAGGGGCGGTGGCCTGCAACTGCTCGATGTGCGGGCGCAAGGGCACGCTGCTCGCGTTCGTGCCGGAGGAGCAGTTCCACCTCCGCAGCGGCGAGGAGGCCCTGACGCACTACCGCTTCCACAAGCAGGTCATCGACCACAACTTCTGCTCCACCTGCGGGGTGACCTCGTTCGCGCGCGGGCAGCGGCCCGACGGCGCGAAGATGGTGGCGATCAACGTCCGTTGCCTCGACGGGGTCGACGTCGGCGCGATCCCGATCAAGTCGTTCGACGGCAAGAGCCTCTAGCCACACTGGCTCGATCGCCCACGTTCCGCTTGCCAGAAGCCGGCGCGGCTGGGATATCGGGGGACATGCGCTCTTCGCTGCTCGCCGCGCTCGCACTCGCCCTCCAAGCTTGCTCCAGCGCAGCCTTCGACGTCGCGGGCGGTGACGCGACCGTCGACGGCGCGACCGACACGGCGAACGACGCCGCGACCGACACGGAGACGGGAGGCCTCGTGTGCGGCAAGGCGCAGCACGTGTGCGGCGATCGCTGCGTGGACGACGACTCCCCCGTCACCTGTGGGAGCTCGTGCACGCCGTGCCCGGTCCCGCCCGGCCTCGCCCACGCCGCGGCGGTCTGCAAGGGCGGCGCGTGCGGCTTCGAGTGCCTGCCCGGCTTCGCCGACTGCGACGGCAAGGCGGTCAACGGGTGTGAGGCCGCCCTCGACGCGCCGGGCTCGTGCGGGAACTGCACCACCACCTGCCCGTCCGACAAGCCGCTCTGCGTGAAGGTCGGCGCCGACACGCGCTGCGACGCCGGCTGTCCGGTCGGGGCCCCCAAGCGGTGTGTCGACTCCTGCGTCGACCCCGCCACCAACCCCAACAACTGCGGTGACTGCGGCACGATCTGCCCGGGCACGGCGTTCGGCAAGGCCACCTGCACCGGTGGCAAGTGCGGGATCCTCTGCGAGCCCGGCAAGCACCTCTGCGAGGGCAAGTGCCTCGACGATCTCTCGGCCGACTCGTGCGGCACGAGCTGCACGCCGTGCCCCACGGTCAAGAACGCCGGTCGCACGTGCAACCTCGGCAAATGCGGCTTCAGCTGCCTCGCCGGCTACGCCGACTGCAACGGCGGCACGGACGGGTGCGAGACGAGCCTGACCGCCCCGACGACCTGCGGCTCGTGCAGCCACAAGTGCACCGGCACCGCGATCTGCGGGGGAGACGTGTGCCGGTGTCCGGATCCCCGCGCGAACAACAGCGATCCGAGCAACTGTGGCGGCTGCGGCTACGCGTGCCCGCCGTGGAAGCCCGCCTGCATCAACGGCCTCTGCACCTAGGCGTCGCCATGAGGATCTGGTTCACCGCCTCGCTCGCCCTGCTCTCGCTCTCGTGCCGGGGGGGCGAACAGAGCCCACCCGACGCCGCCCGCGTGCCCTCGAACGCTTCCTCGACGAGCTCTCCGTCGCCCCCTCCACCGAGCTCGAGCGGCGGACTGCGGTGCGTGACCGACGCCGACTGCCGCCTCGACGTCTGCGACGGCTGCACCTGTCAGGTCTCGGTGCGCGCAGGTCCTCCGTCCTGTCCGCCCGGCAAGTGCGTCGCGAGCCCCTGCGTGGGCAAGCGCGCCGTCTGCGTCACGGACTCCGGCCAGCCGCAGTACGTGGCGCCCGGGACCTGCGTCATCGTGGACGCGCCGAAGTAGTCGGCGCGCCTCTCTCGAACGCGTGCTCGACCAGCTCCGCAGCCCGCTCGGGGCCTCGCTCGCCGCGGAGCGCGTCTCCCAGCATCCCCGCGCGCTCGCCGAGTGCGGGTCGCTCGAGGACGAAGCGGAGTCGGCTGGCGAGCGCCCCGGGCGTCAACGCGCGCGCGGTGAGCGCCTTGCTCGCGACGCCCCGCGCGTGGAGGAGATCACCCCAGTAGAACTGGTCGGCCGCGTGCGGCACGACGACCGACGGCCGACCGGCGAGGAGCGCCGACTGGGTCGTCCCCGCGCCGCCGTGGTGGACGATGACCGAGCACAGAGGGAAGAGCTGCGCGTGCGGCGCGCGCGCGACGTAGGCGATCGACGCGTGCCGCGGCGCCCGCGCGATCACCTCCTCCTTCGCCTGGATGATCCCACGGGTCCCGGCGAGCACGACCGCCTCGGCGAGCTGCGCGACCGTCGCGCTCGTGCGGTCGCCGTCGAGGTTGAACATGCTCCCGAACGACAGGAAGGCCGGTGGTGGGCCGGCGGCGAGGAAGTCACGCAGCGCGGGCTCCTTCACCCACGGCTCGGCGGCGTCCGGGAGCCCGAGGAACCCGCACACCTCCGCGTGCGCGCTCCAGTCCGGCGGACGCGGGAACAGGGACGGCGACACCGCGACCAGGCCGAACGCCGAGCGCTCGAGGGTGTTCCGATGGAGGTCCCGCACGGGAGCGAGCCCGACCCGGGTGCGCAGGTCGTTGACTCGATCGCGGAACACGGACTCGAGGACGCGCGCGACGAGCCGCCACTTGAGCGGGTTCAGCCACCGCGGGAACGCGGGCATCCCGACCGGCGCGTAGTGGGCCGACGCGAAGATCGGCTGCAGCGCGACGATGCCGTAGGGGATGCCCTGGCGCTCGGCGGCGGCGCCCGCGGGGTGGGCGAGGAAGTGACCGACCATCGCGTCGCTCTCGGCGGCGAGGGCCGCGCCGGCCTCGAACATCGCCATGGCCACCGGATCCATGAGGTCCTCGACGATGAGGCGGATCTGCGAGAGGGGATTCCCGAGCTCGAAGCTCTCCTGCGCGCGTCGGCCGTTGCGCTCGGCGTTCGCGCGGAAGTACTCGGCGCCGACCCCGACGGCCTCCACGCCGCACTGCGCGGCCAGTGGCTGGAAGTCTCGTCCCTCGACGCTGGTGTAGACGACCCGGACCGTGTGTCCGCGGTCGCGCAGCGCCCGGGCGAGGGAGAAGAACGGGCGGACGTCCCCTTCGGTGCCCCAGGTCTGGATGCCGATGCGCACGGTCCGTGCAGCATACGTGAGGGGCGCCTCCGGAGAGCGGGTAGGCTCCCTCCATGAGCGCGACCCGGCGGTTCGACGTGGTGGTGGTCGGCGCGGGCTCGACGGGCGCCGGGGCCGCCTCGATGCTCGCCGCGCACGGTCGACGGGTCGCGCTGGTGGAGCGCCGTCGGCTCGACGTCGCCGGCGCGCGGTGGATCAACGACATCCCACCGTGGCTGTTCGACGAGGCCGGCGTCGCGCGCCCCGAGCCCCCCGAGCGTCGCTGCGCGTGCGTGCCGATCACCCTGCTCGATCGCGCGGGGAGGCCCCGGGTGGAGCTCGAGCGCCCGATGTGGGGCGTCGACATGCGGGCCCTCGGCGACCGGCTGCGGGGGGACGCCGAGCGTCACGGGGTCGAGGTGTTCGCCTCGGCGCGCCTCCTCGAGCTCGAGCACCGCGGCGTCGAGGAGCGCCCCGTGGCCCTCGAGGTCGAGCAAGGAGACCGCCGGAGCCGGCTCGAGGCGGGGCTGTTCGTCGACGCGAGTGGCCTCGCGGGCGAGCTCCGCGTGCGCTCCCGCGTGCTCGCCCGGCGGTGCCCACCGGTCGCCCCTGGCGATCGGGTCAGCGCCGCCCAGCAGGTGTGCGCGATCGCGGATCGCGCCGGCGCGCGGGCGTTCCTCGCTCGCCACGGCGATCGCGAGGGCGTGCTCACGTGGTCCGGCGTCGGTGGCGGCTTCTCGACCCTCGGGGTGCGCGTGGAGCTCGAGGCCGGAGAGGTGGAGCTCCTGACCGGCGTCGAGGCCACCCACCCCGAGCTCGACGGCCCGTCGCTGCTCCAGACGTTCAAGCGCGACCACCCGTGGGTGGGCGCGGTCGTGTTCGGCGGCGCCTCGAGCATCCCCGTGCGACGGCCCTACGATCGCCTCGCCGCGCCCGGGTTCGCGCTCCTCGGCGACGCGGCCTGTCAGACCTTCCCCGGCCACGGCAGCGGGGTGGGCAGCGGCCTGCTCGCCGCGCGCATGCTCGAGCGGGCGGTCGCCCCGCGCGACGACCCGGGCAGCGCGTCGTCGATGGCGGACTACCAGGCGCACTTCCACCGCGAGCGCGGGGGCGTGCACGCGGCCTACGACGTCATCCGTCGCCTCGCGGGGAGCCTCGGCGAGGACGAAGTGGATCGACTCCTCACCTCGGGGCTCGTGACCTCGGCCACCACGAGCGCGGCGCTCCTGCAGCGGATGCCGCCGCTCGGTCCGCAGCTCGTGTCGGAGATCGCGCGGGCCGCGGTGGACGTGCCCGGGCTCGCCGTGCGGTTCGCCGCAGCGGGACCGCGCATGCTCGCCGCCGAGCGGGCCTACGCCGGACACCCGGGGGGCGTCGACGAGCGCGCGCTCCGCGGCTGGGCGAGGCGCGCGGCGTGGCTCGCGGGGCACCCCGCCGATCCGTGCCCGTGAGGCTCACGCCGCGGCGCCGCGCGCGATGTCGTCGAGCAGGAGGTCGACGATCCAGTGCACGTGGCGGCGCCGCTCGGCGAGCATGGGCGCGCCGAGCGGGTCGCGATCCCACACCCGCGCGAGCATCGGCGCGTAGGTGAAGTAGTTGATCACGAGCCCCGAGAAGGTCACGAACAGCTGACGCGGACCGCCGGGGCCGGCGTGCGGGGCCACCTCGGAGATGGCGTGCTCGATCCAGCGGTACAGCGGCGCGAGGTTCTTCTCGACGAGCGGGTGGGTCTCGGGGTTCGAGATCTGCTGCTGCACGAGCACCGCGTAGCGCGCGTTCTCCGCCATGAAGTCGAGGTAAGCGTCGACCATGCGGTGCATGCGCTCGCGGGGCGACCCCTCCGCCTCGAACGCGGCAGCGAGCGCCCGCCGGTGGGCCTCGTAGTAGCGCTCGAGGATGCGCTCGAAGAGGTCGGCCTTCGACGTGAAGTGGTAGAACACGAGCGCCTTGTTGACCCCGGCCTTCTCGGCGATGTCGCGCACGCTCACGGCGTCGTAGCCCACCCGGCAGAACAGCTCGTCGGCGGCGTCGCGGATCCGGTCGGCGGTGGCCTCGCGGGGGAGGGGCTTCTTGCTGGGCATCGGCCGGATCCTGGCCCGAATTGACCGATCGGTCAAATAGGTATTGACCGATCGGTCAACACGGAGCACCCTCGGTCTCGGAGGGTTCGCCATGTCGATGCTCGAAGTCCGCAAGCCGAAGGTGAAGGGTGGGGAGCTCATCGCGCGCATGCTGGCCGCCGAGGGCGTGCAGAAGGTGTTCGGCATCGTCGACGGCACGTACCTCGGCCTGTGCGCCGGCTTCCGGCCCAACGGCATCGAGCTCGTCACGCCCCGGCACGAGACCAGCGCGGCCCACATGGCCGGCGCCTACGCGCGCCTCACCGGCAAGCTCGGCGTGTGCATGGCCAGCAACGGCCCCGGCGTCGCCAACATCCTGCCCGGCGTCGCGGTCGAGCAGGCCGAGGGCAACCGGGTGCTCCTCCTGACGAGCTCGCGACGCGAGGGCATCACCTACCCGGACCGCGGCGGCACCTACCAGTACTTCCCGCACGTGGAGGTCACGCGGCCGATGACCAAGTGGAGCTGCGCGGTGCACGGCATCGAGCGGCTGGCCGAGACCATGCGCCACGCGCTGCGCCTGTGCTTCGAGGGCCGTCCTGGCGTGGTGCACGTGGACGTCCCCGAGAGCGTGATCAACACCGCCTACGAGCTCGACCCCACCTGGCTGCGCGCGCCCGCGCAGTATCGCTCCACCGTGCCCGTGGAGCCGCCGCCCGACCAGGTGCGCGCCGCCGCGCGGATGCTCCTCGAGGCCGAGCGGCCCCTGATCCACGCGGGCTCGGGGGTGGTGCACGCCGCGGCGTACGAGGAGCTCCGGGCCCTCGCCGAGCTGCTCGAGGCGCCGGTGACCACCAGCTGGGGCGCCCGCGCGGCGATCGACGAGCGCAGCCGCCACGCCATCTCGATGGTGTTCGTCGAGGCCGTGAACCGCGCCCGCACCGAGGCCGACGTCGCCCTCGTGCTCGGCTCCCGGCTCGGCGAGACCGACTGGTGGGGCAAGGCGCCCTACTGGGGCAAGCCCGCGGACCTGCGCACGATCCAGGTGGACATCGACCCCGACGTCCTCGGCAACAACCGCCCCGTCGACCTCGCGATCCGCGGTGACGTGAAGGTGTTCGTCCGCGCGCTGGTCGCCGAGCTGCACCGGCAACGAGGGGAGGACCGCCGGCTCGCCACGCGCCGCGCCCACCTCGAGGACCTCCGCGCCGCGTGCAAGGCCCGGCGGGACAAGCTCGACGAGCACCTGCGCGACCAGGCGAGCCCGATGCACCCCGCCCACGTGGCCCACGTCTGTCAGGAGGTGTTCCCGAACGACGCCATCCTGGTCGCCGACGGCGGCAACACCACCATCTGGGCGCAGTTCTTCCACGAGGTGCGGTCGGTGAACACGCTGGTCGGCACCGCCAAGATGGGCATGCTCGGGGCCGGCGTGTCCCAGGCGCTCGGCGCCAAGCTCGCGCACCCGACCCGCCAGGTCTACTGCGTGATCGGCGACGGCGCGATGGGGTTCCACCCGCAGGAGGTGGAGACCGCGGTGCGCAACGGCCTCGCGGTGATCTACCTCGTGCTCTGCGACAAGCAGTGGGGCATGGTGAAGATGAACCAGCAGTTCGCGCTCAAGCCGATCAAGACGCTGGTGTTCAAGTCGCTCTCGCCCGAGGAGACCATCAACACCGACCTCGGCGAGATCGAGTTCGACGCGCTCGGTCGCGCCATGGGCGCCCACGGCGAGCGGGTGCGCGACCCGCGCGAGCTCCGCGGCGCCATCGAGCGCTCCATCGCCTCGGGCAAGTGCGCGGTCATCCACGTGGACGTCGACCCGGTCAAGCACATGTGGGCGCCCGACCTCAAGACGTTCAAGGACATGCACCAGGAGCCGGAGGCGTGACCGCGCGGGCGGTGCTCGTCACGGGGGCCAGCGGCTACGTGGGCCAGAAGCTGGTCGCGGCGCTCTCGGCGGAGCGCGGCGCGCTGCAGACGATCGTCGCCACCGACGTGCGCCCACCCCGCGAGCGCCTGCCCGGGGTGGTGTACCTGACCCTCGACGTGCGCGAGGCGGCGCTCTCCGACGCCCTCGCGACGCACGAGATCGACACCGTCGTCCACCTCGCCACCATCGTCACGCCCACCAAGGGCATGCCGCGCGACGTGCAGTACGAGGTCGACGTGCTCGGGACCGACAACGTCCTCCGCGCGTGCGTCGCCGAGGGGGTGCGGCGCCTGATCGTGACCTCGAGCGGCGCGGCGTACGGCTACCACGCGGACAACGCGGCGGTGCTCGACGAGGAGCAGCCCCTGCGGGGCAACGAGGAGTTCGCGTACTCCCACCACAAGCGGCTGGTCGAGGAGCTGCTCGCCGACCACCGCGCGCGCCACCCGGAGCTGCAGCAGCTGGTGTTCCGCCCGGGCACCATCCTCGGGGTCGGCGCGAAGAACCAGATCACGGCGATCTTCGAGCGGCCGGCCATCACGGGCCTGCGTGACGCCGAGACCCCGTTCGTGTTCGTCCTCGACGACGACGTGGTGGCCTGCCTCGTCCGCGGCGTGCACGGTGACGCGACCGGCGTCTACAACCTCGCCGGCGACGGGGTGATGACCCTCCGCGAGATCGCCGCGCGCCTGCACAAGCCGTTCCTCCCGCTGCCGTCTGCCGGCCTGCGCTTCGCCATCGCCCAGCTCCGGCGCGGGGGCCTGACCGACTACGGGCCCGAGCAGGTGGCCTTCCTCGCCCACCGCCCGGTGCTCTCCAACGAGCGGCTCAAGCGCGGGTTCGGCTACACGCCCCAGAGCTCACGCGAGGCGTTCGAGGTGTGGTGCCGGTCGCGCTTCGGTGACGAGCGACGGTTCAAGGGCGAGGCGGTGGTCGTGACGGGGGCCGCGGGTGGGATCGGCCTCGCGACGGCGTGGGCGTTCGCGAGGGAGGGCGCGAAGGTCGCGCTGCTCGACCTCGACGTCGCCGGGCTCGAGGCGGCGCGGGGCGCGATGGCCCGCGACGGCCACGAGGTGCTCGCGCTGCCGTGCGACGTGCGCGACGCGGCCGCCTGTGGCGCGGCGATCGAGGCCGTGGTCCGCGCCTTCGGCGGGGTGGACGTCCTCGTCAACAACGCGGGGCTCTCCCACCGGAGCCTGCTCGCGGACACCGACGCGAGCGTGCTCCGGCGCGTGATGGACGTGAACTTCTTCGGGGCGGTGCACTGCACCCAGGCGGCGCTCGCGAGCGTGTCCTCGCGGCGCGGCACCATCGTCGCCGTCTCCAGCGTGGCCGGGTTCGCGCCGCTCGTGGGGCGGACCGGCTACGCGGCGAGCAAGCACGCGCTGCACGGGTTCTTCGACTCGCTGCGCGCCGAGGTCGGCGGGCTCGGGGTCAACGTCCTGCTCGTCTGCCCGTCGTACGTCGACACGGGCATCGACGCGCACGCGCTCGCGGGAGACGGGTCCGCGGCGCGCGCCCACAAGGTCGTGGTCGGCAAGCTCGACACCCCGGCCTCGGTCGCGACGGCGATGGTGGACGCGGTCGTGCGTCGTCGGCATCGGCTCGTGCTGAGCTCGGTGGGCAAGTCGGCGTGGTGGCTGTCGCGGCTGCTGCCCGACGTCTACGAACGCGTGATGGTCGGCAAGCAGGGGGCCGAGTTCGGGCTAGACGCTCGGCGCTGAGCGAAAGCGTGAGCGAGCCGACGAAGTTCACAGACGGATCTGCGCTGGCGCATGCGAAAACACCCTGGCGCGCGGCGCGCTGCTGGAGCAGGCTGGGGGGAAGAGAGGCTCCCATTCCCCGTCCGCTGCCCAAGGTCGATGCCCACGCCTCGCTCGTCCACGAGCTGCAGGTCGCGTTCGGCGCCGAGGTCGACGCCCGGTCGTTCCTGCAGGCCGCGCTGCTCTCGGCGCGGCTCGAAGCCCTGCCCGAGCGCCCGGAGGCGCTGATCGCGTTCCTCGAGGAGCACGTGCGGCCGACCCTCGAGGACGAGCTCGGCGAGCACCTCGCCCTCGCCGTGCTCGAGAGCCTCACCCGGCGACACCAGCGCAAGGTGTCGGGGTTCCGGGCGGCCGTGCCCGAGCGCGCGTCGAGCGCCGAGCCGGTGCGGGGACGCATCGTCCGGGTGGGGCTGCGGCCGCGCGCGCTGCTCTGCCACGAAGACCGCTTCGCGCGGGTGAGCCTCGCGCGGCACCTGCTCGGCGGTGGCTTCGACGTCGACGTCGTCGAGTCCTTCACCGACGTCACCACCCTCGGCGGGCCGCCCCCCCGCGCCGCGATCGTGAGCGCTCGCACGAGCGAGGTGGTCGTCTCGGCCATGGTCGCGCGGTTCCCGGCGCTGGCCCTCGTCGTGCTCGGGGTCGACCTCGGCGAGCGCCCGACCGGCCCCGAGCTCGTCGCCGCCATCGGTCGCCTCACCGTCCGCGCCCTCTGATAGACTCCCCGCGTGGTGCCGATGCGAATCGTGGGGCGTTATGCCTTGTTCGACGAGATCGCGTCGGGCGGGATGGCGAGCATCCACCTCGGGCGGCTCCTCGGGGGCGCCGGGTTCACCCGCACGGTGGCCATCAAGCGCATGCACGAGCAGTTCGCGCGCGAGCACGAGTTCGTGACCATGTTCATGGACGAGGCGCGCGTGGCAGCCCGGGTCCGCCACCCCAACGTGGTCACCACGCTGGACGTGGTCGAGAACGAGGGGCAGCTGTTCGTCGTCATGGAGTACGTCCATGGCTCGGCGCTCTCGACCCTGATTCGCCTGGCACGCAAGAGCCACCAGCCGATCCCGCTCCCCATCGTCGCCGCCATCGTGGCCGGCGCGCTCCGCGGTCTGCACGCCGCCCACGAGGCCACCGACGATCTCGGACGTCCCCTCGAGATCGTGCACCGCGACGTGTCCCCCCAGAACGTCCTCGTCGGCGTCGACGGCATCGCGCGGGTGATCGACTTCGGGGTCGCCAAGGCGGCCGGCCGCCTGCAGACGACCCACCAGGGCCAGCTCAAGGGCAAGGTGCCGTACATGTCGCCCGAGCAGGTGAGCGGCAAGCCGGTCTCGCGCCGCAGCGACGTCTACGCGGCGGGCGCGGTGCTGGCGGAGACCCTCGTGCTGCGTCGGCTCTTCGAGGCCGACAACGAGGCCGCCATCATCACGATGATCCGCGAGGCGCGCTACGAGCTGCCGAGCCACGTCGACGCGGCCATCCCGCCGGCCTGGGACGCCATCGTCGCGCGCGCGCTCGCCCAGGACCCGGCCGACCGCTACCCCGACGCCCGCGAGATGGCCCAGGCCATCGAGGCCGTGGGCCCGGTGGCGACCGCCGCCGAGGTCGGTGAGTGGGTCGAGCGGGTGGCCGCCGACACGCTGGGCAGCCGCAAGGCGAAGGTGGCCGAGGTCGAGAGCAGCTCGCAGGTGCGCATCCCCGCGGCGCCGCCCACCGCCTCGACCCCACCGCCCTCGCAGCCGTCGAGCATCTCGGTCACGGCCACACCGTCGTCGAGCCACCGCGTCGGGCTGGTGTTCGGCGTGGTCGGCGTCGTCGCGCTGCTCGGCGCCGGCGTCGTGCTGTTCGTCGCGGCCCGCGGCTCGGCCCCGAACGCCGGCGCGTCGGTCACGACGCAAGCCAGCGCGTCCGACCCGGGCGTGGTGCCGAGCGCCTCGGCGAGCGCGGCCAAGGTCACCGCGTCGGCCTCGGTGTCGGTGTCGGCCAGCGCCTCGGCCGCAGAGCCGGTCAAGGCGCAGAAGCCCGCCAAGCCCGCGCCCGAGCCCGCCAAGGACTGCGACCCGCCCTACGTGATGGACGCGAAGGGCAACAAGCAGTGGAAGATGAACTGCCTGTGAGCCGCGCCGCGATCGCCCCGTGGGTCGCCATCGTCGGGCTCTCGCTCGGGACGGCGGGCCCCGCGCGCGCCGCCGACGCCAAGGACGCGAAGGCCGCCAAGCTCGCCTGCGTGCAGGCCAGCGACAAGGCCCAGACCCTCAAGGGCGACGGCAAGCTCATCGACGCGCGCGAGCAGCTCCTCGCGTGCGCGCGCGAGGCCTGCCCGGCGCCGGTGCGCAAGGACTGTACGCGCCGCCTCGCCGAGCTCGAGGACGCGCTGCCCAGCATCGTCATCGGCGCCAAGGACTCGAGCGGCAAGGACGTCATCGACGTCAAGGTGAGCATCGACGGCGTGGTCGTGCTCGAGAAGCTCGATGGCAAGGCCATCAGCGTCGATCCCGGCGCCCACACCTTCAAGTTCGAGCACGCCACGCTGCCCGCGGTCACCGAGCAGGTGCTGGTCCAGCAGGGCGTCAAGAACCGGCCCTTCACCGTGAGCTTCCCGGCGCCTGCGCCGCCGCCACACTCCGACCCGCCGAAGCCGCGCATCCCGCTCGGCACGTGGATCCTCGGCGGCGTGGGGGTGGTGGCCATCGGTGGGTTCGCGGTGCTGGGCCTCGGGGCGCGCAGCCGCGCGAACGAGCTGCGGAGCACCTGCGCGCCCACCTGCGCCAGCGAGGATGTCGACGGACTCAGGCGGCGAATGCTGTTCGCCGACGTGGCGCTCGGCGTCGGGGTTCTCGCGCTCGGGGGCGCGACCCTCGTGTGGGGGCTGTCGTCCCGCGGCGCGGAGCCGAGCCCTTCGGCGCTCGTCGTGTCGATCACCCCGCTCGCCGGCGGGGGCGCGATCGGCCTGTCGGGGGTGTTCCGATGAGGGTGCTGCGGGCGCTCTCCGCCCTCGGGCTCGTCGCGGCCTCGGTCGTGGCCTGCACGCTCACCCTCGACACCGAGGGGCTCACCGGCGGTACCCCGGCGGACAGCGGCTTCGACACCGCGGCCTGCGAGACGGGCACGTGCACCAACGAGCTGCTCGTCGTGAAGCAGGCGGATCTCGCGCCCTGCGGGCCCTCCTCGACCGACGTCCTCGGGTGCCGCAAGAAGATCCACGACCTCTGCGTGGCGCGGAACCCGTGCTGCTCGGTCGGGGGGTTCGGCCCGGTCGAGTACCCGAACGCCACCGAGGCCACCATCGTCTGCCTGGCGGGCAAGGCGTACACCGCGCCGTCCACCGAGGTGCTCGGCGGCGCGTGCACGACCGCGAACCTCGGCTCGCGCACCTGCGACGCGGCGGTGCATCTCGCGGCCAAGAAGCGCGGGTTCGCGACCGGCATCCTGCAGACCGTGGCCGCGGACCAGACCATGACCATCGTCGGCATCGGCGCGCCGGACTGCTACCCGAACCCGGGTGTCCCGTGGGGCGACCTGACCAAGCTCGACTCGAAGTGCACCCTGGCCACGATCGAGAGCCAGGCCTGCACGTCGGCCGTGCACCGCTGGTGCAGCTCGGACATCATCGCCCTCCAGACCGGCTTCGGGCCCGTCGTGGTGGCGACGACCGACGTCGTGGTCATCTGCCTCTACTGAGGCCGGCTCAGGGGGTCGGACGATCGAGCGCCGCGAGCACCCGGCGGGCGTCGCGGAGAGCGCCTGGGAGCTCGGCGACGGTCGGCTCGAGGCCCTTGAGCAGACCGTGGGCGAGCCGCACGAGGGCGGTGGTCTCGACGAGCAGGACGAGGCCGTGGTCGATGGCGACTTCGAGCTTGGGGAAGAGCGACATGGTGCGGAGGTTGGCCTACATCTCGCCGCGCACAAACCGCCGAGCTCGCCTAGGATGGAAGAGCGTGTCGCTCCCTCCGGCCGTCCTCGCCCATGCCCTGAACGCGCTGATCGAGGCGCCCGAGGCGGGTCTCACCGCACTGATCGAGCTGCTCGGCAGGCACGGCGTGCGGGTGGAGCGCGAGCCACGGGAGGGCACGCGGGCCCTCGAGCACCACGGCGAGACGGTGCACTTCGCCTGCGATCCCGAGCTCGCCGTGGTCGTCGAGCCGCTGCTGCGGGCCGCGCTCGCCCGGCTGGCCGACAAGGAAGAGCGGCAGCGGATCCACGAGCGCATGGAGCTGCTCTCCGCGGCGTCGTTCGAGGGGCTGTTCGTCCACGTGGACGGCTCGATCATCGACGCCAACGCGCGCATGTCCGAGATGCTCGGCTTCAGCCACGAAGAGGTGCTCGGGCGGGGGCCCCTCGAGCTCTGCGTCGCGCTGGAGGATAGACACGAGGTCCTCGAGCGCATGCAGCGGCGCTTCGAGGGAGAATACGTCATCACCGGCACGCGCAAGGACGGCTCGCGCTTCCGCGCCGAGCTGCAGGCCAAGCAGGGCCGCCTCGGCAAGCGCCCGGTCCGCGTGGTGGCTTTCCGCGACGTCACCGCACGCGAGCGCACGCAGGCGCTCCTGCGCGAGAGCGAGCAGCGGCTGCGCGACCTCGCCGAGCAGGCCTTCGACATCATGGTGTTGAGCCGCGAGCGCGTGATCCTCGACGCGCGGGGGCGCCTCACCCAGCTGCTCGGGTACGACCGCGAGGAGCTCGTCGGCCGCACCATCGAGGAGTTCGTCGCCATCTCGCAGCCCGCGGTCGCGTTCGAGCGCATCGGCACGTTCGAGACCGTCCTGCGGACCAAGGACGGCCTCGAGATCCCGGCCGCGATCACCGCGGTGTTCTCGACGCTCGATGGCGAGCCGGTCCGGGTCTCGGGGGTGCGCGACCTGCGCGAGGCGCGGCGACACGAGGCGGAGCGTCGGCGCCTCGAGCAGCGGGTCGAGCGGAGCGAGCGGCTCAACAGCCTCGGCGTGCTGGCCGGCGGCATCGCGCACGACTTCAACAACCTGCTGGTCGGCGTGCTCGGGAACGCCGATCTGCTCGCGCACCGCCTCGACGGCGAGGAGCGGGCGCTCGCCGAGAGCATCTGTGCGGCGGGTCGGAGCGCGGCGGACCTGACCCGCCAGATGCTGGTGTACGCCGGGCGCCGCGAGACCGGGCCGCGCACGCCGATCGCGCTCGGATCGCTGCTCGAGGAGCTGCGTTCGCTGCTCGCGGCGACCCTCTCGAAGGGCGCCGAGGTGACCCTCGAGATCGGGCCCGGCACGACGGTGCTCGCGGATCGCGCGGCGCTCACCCAGGTGCTGATGAACCTGCTCACCAACGCCTCGGACGCGCTGCGCGACGGTCGAGGGCACATCCGCCTCGAGGCCCAGCGCGTGCCGGTGCTCGCCGGGCGGTGGCAGGACGCGCTCGGCGCGGTGGCCCCCGGTCGGGGCTGGGTGCTGCTCGAGGTGCGCGACGACGGCGCCGGCATGGACCCGGCCACGCTCGGGCGCGTGTTCGAGCCGTTCTTCACCACCAAGGAGAAGGGCCACGGGCTCGGGCTCGCGTCCTGCCTCGGGATCATCTCCGCGCACGGTGGCGGAGTCCTCGTCGAGAGCACGGTCGGGGTCGGCAGCACGTTCTCGGTGGCGTTGCCGGCGTACGACGCCCCGGAGGCGGCGCCGGCCGTGGCACCCCGCGTGGTCGCGGCCGGAGGGCGGGTGCTGGTCGTCGACGACGAGCCCCTCGTGCGCCAGCTGCTCGTGCAGGCGCTGCGGTTCGAGGGCTTCGAGGTCCTCGAGGCGCCGGACGGGCCCGCGGCGCTCGCGGTGCTGGCCGGCACCAAGGTCGACGTCGTGGTGCTCGATCTGACGATGCCCGGGCTCGACGGCGCGGAGGTGGTGCGGCGTCTCCGGGCGAGCGGCGACGACACGCCGATCGTCCTCTCGTCGGGCTACGCGCGCGAGGGCATCACGCTGGAGCCCGGCTCGTTCCAGGGGTTCCTCTCGAAGCCGTTCGTGCTCGACGAGCTCACGCGCGTGGTCCAGCAGGCGCGGCGCGCGTGATCCTCAGCCCACGTGATCGGGGAACTCGTCCTTCTCCTCGTCGCTCCACCACTCGCGCTCGACGCCCTCGCACGTGGTGCCGTGGTTCGGGCAGATCGAGCAGCCCTCACCGCGGATGACGGTGGTGTCGTGGAGCGGCGGGTGGCGCAGCAGCAGGGCCGCGGCGCTCGCGTGGGCAGCGGCCTCGTCTTCGGTCGGCGCGCGGTTCGGCAGATCGAGGACGTTGGCGCGCCGCAGGCGGTCCGCGCTCTCGGGGAACAGGACGGAGTTCTCGGCGTCGATGTGCAGCCAGAGCGCGTGGGACCACTCGGTGGAGAGGCGTAGGAGGCGCGCGCCATGGTCGCCCACGAGCTCCTTGCGGGAGAGGAGCTCGGAGATCTCGTCGAACAGGCGCCGCATGCGGGTGTGATCGACGGTGAGGGCGACGATGGGGCCGCGGTCGGAGGGCAGATCGAGCTCGCGCACGAGCGCGGGGAACAGCACGTCCTCCTCGCGGGCGTGGTGGTACCGGTCGGCGTAGAGCCGGAAGAACGCGACGAAGCGCGGCGCGTCGCTCGCATCGGCCTCGCCGCGGACCCGCCGGGCGGCGTAGGTGCGCAGCGCGCCGACCATGGGATCGATGACCTCGTGTTCGGCGCGGAGATCGTCGAGGAGCTTCATGCGCGGGTCATCCCGCGGGCGCGGCCGGGGTGCCATGCCGGATGTCAGGCGCCCGATCGTGCAGGCGCCGCGCGCCGGCCAGGCCCTCGGGGGGGATGCCCAGGTAGGCGCGGAGCTCGCCGATCGTCCACCCGAGGACGACCTCGTAGGGGACGCGGTCGAGGAACAGGTTGGGGTGGGTGCCGCCCGACGCGGAGAGCGCGCGGAGGACGCGGCGCGGCCAGACGGCCAGGCCGAACAGGGTGAGGCTGCCCACGATGGAGGAGACGTAGAGGCCGATGGCACCGAACCCGCGGCGGGCCTCCCAGGCGCTGATCTCGGCCTCGCCGGCCAGGTCGGTGCCGTACCCGGTGGCCACGTGGTGCAGGTCGTGACGCATGATCCCGAAGCGGTGGCGCTCGGTGTTGAGGACGGGGACGGGGATGCCCAGGAACGACGCCGGGGTCCACCGCGCGTCGTAGGCGGCGCGATCGAAGCCGTTCTCGGCGAGGTACGCGGTGAGGCCCTGGTCGACGGTGAGGTGCGGAGGGAGAGGACGCTCCAGCGACATGGCGCGACGGTAGGGGCGGGGGGGCGAGCGCGACAAGGTGCGGTTCAGTCGAGGGCGAGGAGCTGCCAGAGCACACGGACCACCAGGGCGGCGGTGTTGTCGACACCCGCCTTCTGCAGCGTGCGCTCGACGCGCTTCTTGTAGCCGGAAAGACTGAGGCGGAGCGCACGCGCGTTGGCCTCCCGGTCCAGGCCATCCGACACGCACAGCAGGAGGAACTCCGTCTCGCAGGTAGACAGCTGCCAGCGCTCCGAGCAGACGCCGACCGCAGCTCGAAGCCGCGCGAGTTGCGCGGGTTCGGTGGGCTCACGCTGGGGTGAGCTCGAGGTCTCGGCGACGTGCCTCTCCGCTACCGGGGTCAGGAACACGCTCATTGGTTTCCTGGTCGGCAGGATGTGACCGGTAGTTGCGTGGTGCCGAGAGATGGTTTGCGCGACTGTCACGGTGTGCGCTGGCGCAATGCGTGGAGGGCCTCTGGGCCCCTTGTCGCGAGTGGCTTGCGATCGGAGCGGTAGACCATGCGCGCATCGCGTCCTGTCGGGTTGTGGTTGGTGGTCCTGGTGGCGACCGTCGTCGCTGCCTGCGGAGGCGGCGAGGTCGTCCAGCCCGAGACGGGCGTCGCCATTTCGGCCGTGGACGGCCCGCCGGTGTGGCCGGTCGGCGCGAAGCTCACGGTCGAGTCCGCCTCGACGAGCGCGGTGGTCTTGCGCTGGCCACGCCCCACCGAGAACGGTCTCGCACCGATCTTCAAGGTGCGTCGAGACGGCCCGAGCTGGGTGGCCGACACCTCGGACACTCCCGTCTATCTCAACGACGGGGCCTATCGCTACGCCGCCACGCAAGGCCTGAGCCCGTGCACGCCGAAGAAGTACCGCGTCGAGCTCTGGTACCTGGACGCGCTGGGAACCGAGCAGAACACAGGCACCTTCCTCGAGACGGTCGCCTATCCGATGGCGCCGCTCGCGCCGAGCGCGATGCCGGGGCCGCTCGACCCCGTCGCGCACGATTTCTACGAGAGCACCCGGTGGCTCTACGAGCCGACGGGCGCGGTCCAGAGCGGCTTCAGCGTCACGGTGGACGCGGCCTGGAAGAGCGCCACCGGGGTCGTGCGTGGGGCCGTTCGCACGCGTTCGGGCTCGGCGCTGGGCTGCGCGGCGGTGTCCGTGGTGGACCACCCCGAATACGGCGCGACCACGACGCGCGAGGACGGCACGTTCTGGCTCGCAGTACAGGGCGGCCAGGTGCTCACGGTGAAGATCTCGTTGCCGGGGTACTACCAGGTCTTCCGCACGATCGAGTCTCGCAACCACGCGTACATCTGGACGAACGAGGCCCGGCTCACGCCGATCGAAGGGACCGCGACGACGGTGTCGCCCGCGAGTGCGACGGTCCTGTTCACCGGCCCCACCGAGACCGACACGGACGGCACGCGCACGGCGCGCCTGCTCTTCCTGCCGGGAACGACTGCGCAGGTCGAGGGAGAGGGCTCGCCGCGCACCAGCTTCGCCATCCGCGCGAAGGAATACACGGTCGGAAAGACCACGACGGGCGGTGACTCGGCGCTGGCGGCGATGCCGGCCGATCTGCCTCCGACGACGGGTTTCACGTGGGCCGCCGAGCTCAGCCTCGACGGGCTCGAGGACAAGCGGGTCACGTTCAATCGGCCGGTGTGGCTCTACCTCGACAACTTCATCGGGTTGCCACAGCTGAACGACGCCGAGCGCGTGGTCGTGCCCGTCGGCTCCTGGGACGCGACCAAGGGCGCGTGGGTCCCCGAGACCAACGGCTACGTCGCCAAGGTGCTGTCGGTCAGCGGCGGCGTGGCGCAGGTCGACCTCAACGGCGACGGCGTCGCCGACACGGTCACCTCGCCAGATGGGGACGCAGACCACCTCGCACCCGGAGAAGCTGCGCAGATCGCCACCATCTACACGACTGGCAAGCTCTTCTGGCGGATGCCACGCACGCATTTCTCGCCCGTCGACGCGAACCTCGCGACGGCGGCCGACGCGACGAGCCCCAACCCCAAGCTCGCGGTCGAAGGAGTCGCCGATCCCAACTGCACGGGAGGCTCCGTCATCGAGTGCGAGAACCGCACGCTCGGCGAGGAGGTCCCGGTCTCTGGCACGCCGTTCGCTCTGAAGTACTCGAGCGCTCGGCAGCCAGGGCGCCGACAGGTGTTCCGGATCACGATGCCGCGCCCGTTGCGTGATGGCTCGCCGCATCCGGACCACGTGTGCACGGAGGTTCGGTTCAACCTCGCGGGCCACTACGTGATGAACCGCTGCACCCGCGGGTGGACGGATCCTGGCACTGGCGCCGTCACGGAGGGTATCGGTGAGTCGCTCACGCTGCTCGGCATCGACAAGGACGCCACCACGATCACCGCCCGCGTCAGCTGGGACGGGCGGGACCGCGCAGGCCGTCCGGTCCTCGGCACGGCGTTCGGCGTCGCGCAGATCGGGTTCGCCTTCCGTGCGGACTACGCGAGCAGCGCGTCGTTCGGCGGCAAGCCCGTCAAGCGCATCAGCGGGTCGATGGCCATCGCCGACGGCGATCGCTTCCTCACCTTCATGTGGACCAAGGTGCTCCTGCAGGCCCACTCGTGGAACGACAGCGTCGACGAGCTCGGGCAGTGGTCACTCGACGCGCACCATTGGTTCGATCCAGCCGGCTACGCGTTGCACTACGGCGGCGGGCACAGCACGGGCGCGACGGTCCCGATCGACAACGTGTTGGATGCGGTGTCGTCGCCTGCCTACTACCCCGCCTACAGCCTGGCGTTCCGCAAGGATGGTGCCGCCATCGTCCTGTCGACACCGGCGACTGGACAACTGCTCCAGTACAAGGACGGCACGTACACGCCCATCGGCATCGCAACCTATCCAACCACTATCGCCATGACCCCGGACGGCGACCTGCTGGTCACGAAGGCCGGGGGCGACTTCTGCGGGCGCGTCGATCGCTGGCGTCCGCAGCCCGGGCCGCAGCCGCCTGGGTATCCCAAGTGCGTGGCCAACTGCCCACCAGCCGGTAGTCCTTGCTACACGACAGACCCGGCGGACGGCGACGCCAAGAAGCTCCCCCTCCAGTTTCCGAATGCCATCGCCGTCGCTCCCGACGGCACGATCTTCATCGCCGATGAAGGCACAGGAGCACTGCCCGGTAGGATTTTTCGCATCGACCCTGCTGGAAAGGGGTCCACATTCCAGACCGCACCCAATGCCCGAGGCGTTGCCGTCGGTCCGGACGGCACCGTCTATTGGTCGGAGGGCGGGGGGGTCATCTACAAGCAAGGTCCTGCCAGCCTCACCAAGACGCAGATCGCGCGCGACGCCCCTCTGCTCTCGTTCACCGAGGGAGGGGACGCTTCGTGGACGCGCTTCCAGGCGTGGTCGATGGCGGTCGACAGCGCCGGCTACCTCACCTTCTCGGACGTGGCGAACCACCGCGTTCGTCGTCTGGTCGACGGCAAGCTGTACACGGTCGCCGGCAACGGCACGGCAGGACCCAGCACGAGTGGCGCAGCCGCCACACGCACGCCGATCGACACACCGCAGGACCTCGTGTTCGGCGGCGACGGCAGCCTCTACGTCGTCGCCGCGGTGGCTGGCGCCAACGGAGGCTTCCGGCGAATCCACGCGCCGTTCGGTAGCCTCTCGGAATACCGCGTGCCCTCCGAGGACGGCGCGGCCGTCTTCATCTTCGACGCTCGCGGTGTGCACAAGAAGTCGGTCAACGCCATCACCGGCGTGGACGAGCTCGTCTTCGGCTACGACGCGAGTGGCCGCAAGCTCACGTCGATCACGGATGCGTTCGGCAACACGACGAACATCTACCGAGACTCCGCGACGGCGTACCGCATCCGCGGTCCGTTCGGCCAGGAGACCGCGCTCACGCTCGAGGGTGGGGTGCTGACGCGGGTGGTGAGCCCGGGCGGGCTGCGGTTCGCGATGGAGTACACGGGAGCCGGCGCCTCGACGTCACTGCTCAGCGCGTTCTGGGACCCGTCCGGGAACGTCCCGGACTGGAAGGCCACCGAGAAGGCCCACCGGTTCACGTACGACAGCCTGGGACACCTGGTCTCGGACAGCAATCCGACCGGTGGCGCGAAGATCCTCAGCCTCACTCCGCGTCTCGACGGCTTCCAGACGGATGTGACGACCATCCTGGGTCGCAAGACCACGTACGTGACCCGGCGCTTCGGCGGCGGGCTGGACGGCACCGAGCGTCGCGTCTTCTCTCCCACGGGCACGTCCAGCATCGAGAAGTCCCACCAGGAGCCGGGCTTCGGCAGCGAGTGGAAGGCGGCGATGGGGCCCACCGGCAGCGCGGCGGCGAGCCACACCACGCCGGATCCCCGGTTCGCCCAGGCCAAGTGGGCCGACAAGGTCGAGAGCTACCCGTGGGCGAACGTCGAGTTCTACAGGTCCGGGGGGTGGAAGGCCGGCGACGGCACGCTGACCTCGGTCGCGGCGGGCGCGGCGAAGCGGCCGTGGTTCACGATGCAGCACTCGCGGGTCTTCGACCCGCCGTCGAACCCTGATCCGACGACCCTGCAGTCGCTCACTGAGACCTGGAGCGGCACGGGCACGAACGGCACGAGCAGCTGGACGCTCAAGACCCGCAAGTCGACGGTGACGCGCCTCGTCGGGACGCCGGTGCAGTGGAAGCTGGAGGAGGAGTCGGCGTCGGGTCGCAAGTCGACCACCATCCTCGACGCCAAGGGCCTCGTGCGCCGGGTGCAGGTGCTGCCGCTGGCGGCCGTCGAGTACGACTACGACAGTGCCGGCCGCGTCCAGGCGATGCAGCAAGGCACCTGCCCGGCGTTCACCACGGCGATCACCACCGAGGACTGCCGCCGGAGCACGGTCACCTACGTTGTCAGCGGGCCTTCGGCGGGCACGCTGCTCACGAGCATCGATCCCCTCGGCAGGACGGTCACGTACACGCGAGACGCGGAGGGCCGGCCCACGACGACCGTCAGCCCAGGTACGACAGCCACGCGGACCACCAGCATGCGCTGGACGAGCGCAGGCGACGTCGATGCGATCACGACGCCCCTGCACTTCGGGGCCTCTCCTGCGAAGGAGCACCGCTTCACGTGGGACGTGTCGGGACGACCGGTGACCTACGATCCGCCCACCGCCACGAGCAATCCTGGCCTCACGTATGGGTTCAACGTCGACGACCAACCGACCTCGATCGGTGGCGCGTTCACGGCCAGCCTGACCTACGACCCCAAGGGGGTGCTCACCGGTCAGGTGGCAGCGGTCACCAATGCCGACGGCACGGCCTTGCCGACCTACGCGGATGACGATCGTCTGCTGCGGCTCCTTGGCCCGCGCGGCGACACCATGGCCCCGACCTGGGACGGACCCCTGCTGAAGGCGGTCGCGGTCGGGTTCGGCGCGCCGGGGGCGACGACGATCGTCACGACGCTGAGTCCCCAGTGGGACGAGCGATACCTGCGCCCGACGGCGATGGTCGTGACGCCGCAAACAGGGGACACCTTCTCGATCGGCGTCACCTACGACGACGAACCGGCAGTGGTCGGCGGCGACCGGCTGACGAACAAGGACGGTCTGCCGACGTCGATCGGTGCGACGCGCATCAAGGACGGTATTCCGACGGCGATCGGCTCAATGTCGCTCTCCCGCGGCGCACCGGAGCGCAACGACGGCGCCATCACCGAGACGAATCTGGGCAGCGTCAAGACTCAATACGCCTTCAACCAGTACGGAGAGCTCGCCGGGAACATGTCCGGCTCGGCGATCGCGACCGGCGGGATCGACGCCCGGTTCGGCGCGTCCACGAACATCTACAAGGCGGTCCACGAGCGCGACAAGATCGGCCGCATCACGGCGCTGATTGAGCAGGTCGAGACGGGCGCACCGCGACGGCTCGAGTACGACTACTGGCCCTCCGGCTGGCTCAAGAGCGTCGGACTGCGCAACAGCGATGGGTCTCTCTCGCTGAAGGCGCAGTACACGTACGACGCAAACGGCAACCGGCTCTCCAAGACACCGGGATCGGGGTTGCCGCTCACGGGCGTCGCCAACGACCAGGATCAGCTCGTCAGCTACGCAGGTGAGACCCTCGTCTGGACGAACGGGATGCTCGTCCAAAAGGGTACTGCGAGCCTCACGTACGACGCTTCGGGCAATCTGGTGCGCTACGTGAATGGGGCGGCGACCGTCGACTACCTGATCGACGCCGACGGTCGGCGCATCGGCCGCAAAGAGGGGAGCGGCGCCTGGATCCACTGGGTGTATGCGCCCGGATCTCTGAGTCCGCTGGCGGAGCTCGACAGCACGGGAGCGATTCGTTCGCTGTTCGTCTACGGGGTCCATTCGAACGTTCCTGACTACGTGGTTCAGGATGGCGTGGCCTTCAAGGTGGTGGTCGACCACCTCGGTAGCGTGCGCAGGGTCGTGAACGTCACTTCGGGCGCGATCGTCCAGAAGAACGATTACGACGACGACGGGTTCGGCAGCCTGAACTCGGCGACCAGCTGGGTTGCGAGCGGTTTTCGTCGGATCCCGTTCGGGTTCGCCGGGGGACTGCAGGACGACGTGACGGGGCTCGTGCACTTCGGCGCGCGGGAGTACCTGCCGGCTGCGGGCATCTGGACGTCGCGAGACCCCCAAGGTCTCGGTGGCGGCCTCAACACATACGCCTATGTGGCGCAGGACCCCATCAATTCAGTTGATCCGGAGGGGGAGAAGGAGCGCGCCGACCAGGAACTCATGGATGATGCCAGATACGGCATCGGCAAGGCCCTCGGCTTCGACCAGTTTGCCCATGGCCAGATGGACAAGGTCGACGGCCTCTTGATGATGGCCAAGGACGAGACCTTCAACGCCGGCCTTCAGAAGTACCTCAAGGGAGTGTGCCAGCAGGGCTTAGGGGCGATTCAGGCGGCCACCACTGTCGGCGCCGTCGTTGCCGTTGCGCCAACGCTCGCTTCCATGCCAAAATCCGCGGTTGCGTGGGTGACCAAGGGCCTGAGGAACAGGTTCCAGCAGGGCACATACATCAACAAGTTTGCCTCTGGAAAGTGGTATGTGGGGAAGGGCAGTCGCTATAGATCTCAGGTGTCAGGCCGACGAATCACTAGAGAATTCGGCGACGAACACATCTCGACGCAGTGGATCCCTGCGAAGAATGGTTCGCATAGAGAGGCGTTCAAGACCGAATCGAGAGAGATGCAGAATATGAGTCCTCAATGGGGACACCAGGACCCGATGTCATACAACAAGGCGCAGTCTCCGGGGAAGAAGTACAGAATTGAAGATGGAGAGCCGTGAGCAGCGGGGAGCAGGCCAGTTTGAACGTTACTGCAGACTACGAGAACGTTGCTGCTAGCGTTCAGGAGTACCTCGACCGAAATAGTGAGAAAGACGTCGGATGTATCGGAATTGTATACACGAGTTGGCCTGAAAACAATCTAAGCAGAATCGCGCCATACGCAGCCAAGATTCGTAGCTTCGCCATCAATGCTAAGCTGCCATACTCATGGGACTTGTCGTTACTTAGTGAGTTTAAGGCCCTTGAACGTCTCGTGCTGGTGGAGGCGCAAGAGGTCGATCTTGGCGCCGTGCCGCGGCTGAAATCGTATCGTGGTCCGTGGAGCGCGAGATGTCATTTAGAGGCGTGCGTCAATATCGAAGACCTGTGTTTGGAGAAGTTTGCACCTGCCACCGGAGACATGCAATCCCTCGCAATGCTCAGGGATCTGCGTGACCTCGAACTCCGATCAACGAGCATCACATCATTTGTAGGAATGGACTTCGATAAGCTACATAACCTTGGGGTCTTCAGAGCTCCGAAACTGGCCTCGCTGAATGGGATACTCGGCGCGCCGAGTCTGCGCCGCCTGATGCTCTCAGGCTGCAAGCGGCTGCACGAGTTCGAGGCGCTAGCGGGCCTCAAGTCGCTTGAGACGCTCGTGCTGACGGGCGGGCTGACGATCCGTTCCGTAGACTTTGTGGCCTCGATGCACCAGTTGGCGGAGTTTCGGGTGGTGGATTCCATGATTCAAGACGGAAATACGCTCCCACTGCTGACGGTTCCTAATCTGTACTTCAACGATAAAAAGAGCTATTCTCATACCCTCAATCAGATCCGTGAGCTGCAAGCACAAGTGAAGTGATGATACGCAATGTGTGTCTAGCGGTCCCATTCTTGGCCACCGTTATCAGCGGGTGTTCACCAGCCGACGGCCAGACGCCAATCGATCCAAGGTGTGACGCGGCCAGCACTTGTTCAAGCGCTTGCACGAATCTCCAGAGCGACCCCAACAACTGCGGTGCCTGCGCCGAACCTGCGCCGCTGCCGAAACCTGCACCGGCGGTCGCTGCGAACCGTTCTGCGCCTACGGCCTCAGCCTGTGCGGCGCCACCTGCCGCGATCTCCGCAGCGATCTCGCCAACTGCGGCGCGTGCGGCGCCACCTGCACAACAACGTGCTCGGCCGGCGTCTGCGCCGGCCTGTGTGCCAGAGGCACCACCCTCTGTGCCGGTGCCTGCCGTGCGCTCGACCACGATCCATCCCACTGCGGTGCCTGCGAAACCGTCTGCCCCGCGGACGCTCGCTGCGAAGCCGGGGCCTGTCTGTGCCCCACCGGCATGCTCCAGTGCGGGACCCGGTGCATCGACCCCTCCACCGACCCCGAGAACTGCGGAGGCTGTGGCGTCGTCTGTGGCTCGGGAAAGTGTGTCACCGCGGACCTCGCGAGCGGTGGAACCGGCGGTGCCTGTGTCGTCCCGAGCTCCTGAGCGGGAACTGCTTCGTGGCCAAGGTGGGCGCGGAACGTCGCGTGTACTGCTGGGGCGACGGGCCCCGTGGCAACTTCGAGCCACCTGTCGTCTCCGGGACGCGCACGTTCTACCCCCCGCGTCGCGTCCTCGATCACCCAGGTACAGGCCCGATCGACCCGACCGGCTCCCTCACGCTGACCGTTGGACCGACGCTGGCGACTGTTACGGAGCCCTACAAGGGCCGCTACCGAGACACGATCTGGTGGGTCGACTCGATCCCGAAGTTCTGGGGATTCGATGTTGCGTACGGGCGCCGCACGCTGTTTGAAGACCGGACCTTGCGGCAAATCCTGCTGGACGGAAACGTGTTCTGCACCACGCACTCCAGGGTGGAGTGCATCCGCCTCGACCCGGAGGTCGTGACGCTCTCCATCGTCAGCCCGCCCGTCCCCTTCGTGAGTGGCACGGCGTGCTTCCGGAGCGGTGTCGTCGGCGCATCAGAGGTGTGCGGGCTCGTCGACTCCGCAACGAGCGTCCCGGCCCAGTACATACGGTGCTGGCGCGTCGGCACCCCCGAGGTGACCTCCTTCGATTCCCTGGATGCGAAGAGCGTTGAGCTCGTGTCCACCGAGAACAAGGTGTTCTGCGCGCGCCAGGCCAGCGGCACCGTGCAGTGCGTGGGTGAAGGCTACCTCGGGGACGGACTCCCGCCTCACGTCGGCATCGGCACGTTGCCCCGCAAGTTCAGCAAGCTCGACGCGAGCGGATGCGGCATCTCCGACGGCGACGTCTACTGCTGGGGCCCCAACAAGACGGGTGCCGTCGGCGATGGCACCACGACCCCCCAGCCGACCCTCACCAAGGTGGCGTTGCCGGGCAAGGCACGCCTCCTCTGGGGAACGACGGCGGTCCTGGAAGATGGGGCCGTCTACCTCTGGGGCCCGGACGCGGCCAAAGCCCCTCCACCCAAGGGCGGAGCGTCGCCCCTGAAGCCCATCCGGCTCGAGTGGTATTGATGGCGTGCGCTGGCGCAAGGGCCGAGGGGCCCCTTGCCAGCGGTGCCGCGCCGATCGATGTCGTCGTCATGCGCCTCGCGCTGGCCGGTCTCCTCGCAAGCACCCTCGTCGCCTGTGGCAGCCGCCAGGCGACCGAGCCGCAAGACGCGGGCGTGGCCTGCGACGGCCAGATGCTGTGCGGCGGCTTCTGCGTCGACACCAAGGACGATCCCCGCCACTGCGGTGGTTGCGACATCGCGTGCGGGTCGGGGCTCACGTGCGTTGCGGGCGCGTGCACGCTGCGCTGCCCAACAGGCTTCACCGACTGTGGCGGCACATGTCGCGACCTGCAGTTCGATCCCGCCGCGTGCGGGAGCTGCGGCATCGCGTGCGACAAGGACCTCGTCTGCTCGAAGGGCACGTGCTCGCTCGAGTGTCGCGGTGGCTCCGTCAAGTGTGGCGACCGCTGCACCACCCTCGATGCCGACCCGCTGAACTGCGGCGCTTGTGGGACCAAGTGTCCGAAAGGCGCGAGCTGCTCCGGCGGAATCTGCATCTGCCCAACGACGGCGGCCAGCACGTGCGCGGACGAGTGCGTCGACCTCGCGAGCGACCGACGGCACTGCGGCGCCTGTGGTGCGGCGTGTTCCTCGGGAACCTGTCTGGAGGCGCCGACGGGACCGACGACCAAGGCCCCCACCTGCCTCCGCGTGAGGGCTGTCGGGCTCAGCACCTACCACGGCTGCCTCGTGGCCGAGGCCGGCACCGAGCTGCGGCCGTTCTGCTGGGGAACAGGGAAGGTCCGCACGACAGCGCCGACCGACGTAGCCGTGCTCCCCGTCCCGCTGGTTGCGGACGAGACCGCGACGTTCGCCCTGAAGCACTCACCGCACACGATGTTCGGGTTTCGGGTCGGCGAGGAACTCGCCATGCTCACGCTGGACAAAGGGTTCGACAGTTCTGGCGTGGTAAAGGGGCTGATCGGCTGGGGCCCGTGGAGCCGGGGAGAGCCGAGCGCGACCGAGTCCATCGCCAAGTTGCTGAGCTCGGACACCGACGGGCGTTCGCTGCTCGCCGTGGGTGCGAAGCACTACTGCGTGTCCCTCGAGTCGGCGGGGGTGATGGGATGCTTCGGCGACAACTCCAAGCTCCAGCTCGGGGTCGAGACCACCCTTGGCTACGCCGCTCCGGTGCCGTTCTACAAGGGCCACCTCTCGCTCTCCGCGTACAGAGATCGCAGCTGCACCGTCCACAGCTCCAACGTCCACTGCTGGGGAGGCTCCTTCGGTCTCGCGTCGATCCAGCTCTACGGCCGAACGGAGCCCGAGGTGCACGTCGGTGACACCATCCAGTGCCTGCGATCGATCGGTCGGGAGCTCTCCTGCTGGGGCAGCGGAGTCCTCGGTGATGGCCTGGCGGCGCACTCCGCGAGCGCGCCCGTCCGGTTGGATCAGAAGTTCGACCAGGTATCGCTCGGTGGCTCGTCCTGCGGCATCGACTCCGGCGAAGTCTACTGCTGGGGAGCGGGCACCAAGGGCCAGATCGGTGACGGTGCTCTCGTCGACCGCCTGGTCCCGACCAAGGTCAAGGGGCTGACCAACGTCACGATGATCAGCGTCGCGGACACCGCCGCGTGCGCCGTCACCAAGGACGGCGCGTTGTACTGCTGGGGCGAGAACGTCAACGCCCGACTCGGCAAGCTCGCGAAGGACGGGAGCAACGCGGATCCGGTCCAGCTCGTGTTCGATTGAACGTTCTACGCCGTTCGGCTCGTCCGCAGATCGGCGGGCGACTTTGCGGCCGTCCACAGGATTCGCAGCACCAGCGTCGCCATGTCGTCGACCCCCGCCTTCTGCAGGGTGCGCTCGATGCGCTTCTTGTAGCCCGACAGACTCAGGCGCAGCGCATGCGCGTTGAGCTCGCGATCGAGGCCGTCCCGCACGCACGTCTCGACGAGCTCCTGCTCCAGCTGGCTGAGACCCCAGTCCGCGGCGCAGACCGCCACGATCTGGCGCAACCGGCAACGGCGCACCACCTCCCGAGCGAACGGCCGAGATGCCGGCCCTCCCACGCGAAGGTGGAGGGCGGGAGGGAGAGGCTCGCCGGCATCGGTCCGTCCACGACCAGCACCCCGAGACGCAAGCCGTGGAGGAGGGCACGGCCGTCTCCGTCAGGCAACACAGCCGCCGTGACCACCCCGATGGCGTCGCAGTGTCGCGATGCATGCAGACCCTCACAGCGGTGGACGTCTCCATACTGCGAGAGGAACGTGGCGACGACGGCCTGCCGCTCCAGGTCGGGGTCGACGATCAAGAACGTCCTGCGGTCGGAGGTCGAGTCGAGCACGTGCGGACCCAGAGCACGTCTCGTACCGTGCTGGACTGATGCGGACGCGGCCGATGGCCACGTCTGGCGTAGGCGTGGCGTATCGAATCGTTTCGAAACTGTTTCGAAACACCCGGCAGATTCTTGCGCGGGGACACGGGCCGTGAGGCCCCTTGTCTCGACCTCACCGGCGAGGCACCTCCTGAGGACGAGGGCGCTCGTCGCGTCCATCTCCACCGGAGGCGATCACGATGAACGGCAAGAGACTGGCGGTCTTCCTGGCGGCGGCGGCAGTGGGCGCAGTGGGTGCCTGGCCGAAGGTGTCCCACGCTTGGTGGGTCAGCTTCCAGGGCACGGACAACCTCGCCGACAGCGACCTGTTGCCTCGCTACCAGATCAACTGGGCGGCCGTCCGCTACGAGGACCCGTTCTCGGTGTCCACGGGTAGCAACGTGGGTGTTCGCGGCTGTCGTCACCTCAAGACGGCGATGGGGGACTCCTGTAGTTGGTGGGTCTTCGCGCCGGCGACACCCACGCCCGCCACGCCCTCCAACGCCATCCAGACGCTGAACCTCGACTGGACCGGCATCAACGTGGTGAAGGATGGCGTCGATCAGGGCTACTTCGAGTACTTGCGAATGGGCTCGGTCTCCTCCGCAACCTCGGTCGGGCTCAAGTCCACTTCGTATGGCAACTGATCGCCGGGGCCTGTACCTCACCGGAGTCGTGGGGCTCGCCGCTGGGATTGTCGGCTCCGTCCTCGCCAGACCGCTTGTGGGTATGGCACCCGCGGCCTCTTCACCACCGCCCGCCACCGTCCCGCTCCCTCCGCAACCCTATCCGGTCTCACCATCGATCCAGATTCAGGGAGTGGACCCGACCGCGATGCATGCGCTCGAGGCCAAGGTGGCGGCCCTCGCGAGCGCGACGTCCTCGTCTGCTGGAGCGGGACTGCAGATGGTCGCAGGGCAAGGCTTTGCGGCCGACCGTGCCCGGCACCAGGCCCTCGTCGCCGACCACTTCAAGGAGGTCATCGATCCCAAATGGGCGCCCATGGCGACCAAGGCGCTGTCGGCATCCCTCGAGGATGCGGCCAAGTCCGGCGGCTTCAAGCTCCAGGAGATGGCGTGCCGCGACACGACCTGTCGAGCCGTCGCCGAGTGGCCGACGTTCGCCGAGGCAGCGCAGCACTACCGCTCGATCATGGATGCCGAGCTCTCCCTCAACTGCGGCCGGACGGTGGCCCTCGTCGACGACGCCATCCCAGGGAAGCCGTATCGCACCACCGTGATCCTGGACTGTTCCGGCACGAAGTATGGTTCCTGAACTCGACGCAAGCGGTTCGTTCGTTGCGGCGCCGCGAAGGGAGACGCAGCTTGCGCTGGTGCGTCGCGCCGTGCTCGCCGTCATGGCTGTGGTGCTTGCCCACTGCGGCAAGGTCGAAGCGACACCGGACGCCGACGTCACCGACTCGGGCACGGACGCCGTCGCGGACATGCCACCGCCTGCCGATACGGCGGTCCCTGAAGCGTCGGCGGATGCAGGCCCCGACTGCGAGATCGACGACTGTGCAGAGGCAGGGTCGACCGATCCCTCGGTGACCAAGGTCTCCGGCTCCTGCAGCTTCGCGGCCGCGACCCACTGCGATCGCGAAGCGAAGTGCCCGACCCCGGACTGCATCAGTGACTGCGATTCCTGCCACTGCATCGGGAGCGATCGGCGGTGCACCGGATCCATCTGTCCGCCGACCAGCGGCTGCCCCACACGCGTCCCGGCTGGATTCAGCCCATGCAGCGGAGACTGCGTGTGCGAATACGACAGCGGCTGCCCTGGTCGTCCCCACCGAGCGGCCTGCGTCGGTGGGAAATTCGAGGTCACCCAGGCCCCGTGCGGTCGACGTTGTCCCGAGAAGCGTCCTGCATTGCTCACGGCATGTTGGGACGAGAACCTCGTCTGCACCTACGCCGACCCACCGGGCAAGGACGTCACGGTGGTCTGTCGCCGAGGCCTCTTCCGCAGCACCCCTTGGCCCGACGGGAACACATTCGCGGGCGAAGGCAAGAGCTTCTGTCCGCCCCAGCCACCTCCCGCAGGGGCGTCGTGCGGCGCCGATTTCAAGGTCGGTGAGGTGTGTGTGTATCTCAGCTCAGCGCCGATCACGCCCTCGCAGTTCTGCTTCTGTGAGTCTGGCCGGTTTGCGTGCTGGATGGACAATCTGGTCACGGTCGCCATCCCCGGCATGGTGGGGCTCTCGTCGTCGCTGTGTGTCGAGTCGTCGTGGTGCCCAGGGCTTGGTGCCTGTCACAGCTGCGGCCCTGTCTTCACTGGCTGCCACTGCGAGGCCACCGGGCAGGTCTGCGGCACCGGCAAGGGATGCTGAGGACGAGCGCGCCGTTCGTGTTGGCGATGCTGCTCGCCTGCCACCGAGGCGACGGCCAGGACGCCGGCGCCCCGGAAGTCGCGCCCGCGGTCACCACCTACACGGTCGCCCCGTACCCGAGGCTCACGGCGCGCGGCTGGCGCGGGACTGCGGCGCCGGTCCTCGCCGATACCAAGGACTACGTCGGCGGGCACCACTGGGAGGTCGCCGTCTCGCCGGACGATGCCGCGGCCATCGTGCATGCGGCCGAGAAGCTGCCCACCATCGCCCGCCTGGACGACGCCATCGAAGGGGTCCTGTGGCTGTCGCCGGACGAGGGCATCGGACTCAGCCGGTTCTGCCGCGTCGTCTCGTGGTGGAAGGCCGGCGTCACCAGTTACCGTCGCGCCGACTGCGGCGTGAGTCGGGCGTTCTTCACCCAGCTCCCGGTGTCCGACCGCGCGCGCGCCCTCGAGAGCTGTCACTGCGAGTGACCGCGCTGCGGTAACCTCCTCTTCCCATGTGCGACACCATGGTCGTCGTCCCGCCGAGCGGGCCCGTGTGGTTCGCCAAGAACAGCGACCGTGAGCCCGGCGAGGCGCAGGTCGTCGAGCACCACCCGGCCGGTCCCGCGACCGAGCGACGCGCCACCTGGGTGCCGATCCCCGAGCCCGCGCCGCGCGCCGCCGTCGTGCTCTCGCGCCCGGCGTGGATGTGGGGCGCCGAGATGGGCGTCAACGAGCACGGCGTCGCCATCGGCAACGAAGCCGTGTTCACCCGGCTCCCCGTCGCCCCCGTGGGCCTCACCGGCATGGACCTCCTGCGCCTCGCGCTCGAGCAGGCGCGCACCGCCGACGACGCGCTCGAGCGCCTCACCGGCCTCCTCGCGCGACACGGGCAGGGGGGCCGGTGCGGGTTCCGCAGCGCGGGGTTCCGCTACCACAACGCCTTCGTGATCGCCGACCGTCGCGGCGCGTGGCTGCTCGAGACCGCCGATCGCTGCTGGGCCGCCGTGCGCGTCCGCGGCGTGCGCACCACCTCCAACGTCCTCACCATCGACGCACCCGATCGGATCGGCCCCGGCACCCTCGAGGAGGCGCGTCGTCGCGGCCTCTACCGCGACGACCGGCCGTTCTCGTTCCGCGAGGTCTTCGGGCGCGTCGACATGGCCTTCCTGTCGGGCGGCGACGTGCGCCGCGCCTGCTCGCTGCGCACGCTCTCCGCGCACGACGGTGGGGAGGGCACCGACCTCGCGCGCTGCATGGCCGCCCTCCGCGACCACGGCGGGCACGATCCGCAGCGCGGGCTGCGCATGACCGCGCCCTGCGCGCACGCGGGGCTCCTGCCGACGCGCACCTCCGGCCAGACCACGGGCTCGCTGATCGCGCGCCTCGGCGAGCGCACGGAGATCTGGGCCACCGGCACGAGCGCGCCGTGCCTCTCGGTGTTCAAGCCCGTCTCCTTCGACACCGACACCGGACCGGTCCCCGTCGCGGGGAAGGCCGATCGTGACAGCCTCTTCTGGCGCAGCGAGCGCCTGCACCGCGCGGTCATGGTCCGTGACCCCGAGGCGGCGCGCGCGATCTTCGAGGCCGACCGCGCCGCGCTCGAGGCCGCATCGCCCGCCGACGTCTGGGAGAGGCACCGCGTCGAGGTCGACCTCTGGGCGCGCGCGGTCCTCGCGACCCCCACGCGGGGTCCCCGCGTTGCGCGGTGGTTCTGGGCGCGCGAATCGGCGAAGGACGGGGTGTGACGATGGAAGAGATCCGCTGCGACGTGGTGGTCCTCGGCGCGGGCTTCGCGGGCCTCGCCGCGGCGCGGGAGCTCGTCGACGCCGGGCGCGACGTGGTCGTGCTCGAGGCGCGCGATCGGGTGGGCGGGCGCGTCTACACGACGACGCTCGACGACGGCACCTGGGTCGACCTCGGGGGCCAGTGGCTCGGGGCGGGACAGCAGCGTCTCGTGCACTGGCTCGGGCGCTACGCGATCGAGACCTATCCCACGTGGACCGCGGGCGAGAACGTCCTCTTGTGGCGCGGCAAGCGCACGCGCTACCGCGGCACGATCCCCAAGCTGCCGCTGCTCGCGCTCCTCGGTGTCGGGTGGGCGCAGGCGCGCCTCGACTGGATGGCCAAGAAGGTCCCGCTCGACGCGCCGTGGAAGGCCAAGGACGCCGCGGCGTGGGATGCCGTCAGCTTCGGCGCGTGGGTGCGCGAGCACGTGGGCGACGCGCAGGCCCGCGAGCTCCTCGCCATCGGGATGGAGACGGTGTTCGCCGAGAACGCCGACCACTACTCCCTGCTCCACGCGCTGTTCTACATCCGCTCCGGCCTCGGCACCGACTCGCTGCTCGGCACGGAGGGCGGGGCGCAGGAGACCCGCGTGAAGGGCGGCATGCAGCGGCTCGCCGAGGCCATGGCCGCGGGGCTCGCGGTCCGCACCTCCTGCCCCGCACGGCGCGTGGAGTGGAGCAATGGCGTGGTCGTGCACACGGACGGCGTCGTCGTGCGCGCGCGCCGCGCGGTGATCGCGCTGCCACCGCCCCTCGCGAACGAGGTCGACTTCGTCCCCGCGTTGCCGCGCTCCCGGGCCGCGCTGCACGACGGCATGCCGATGGGCGCCGCGGGCAAGTGCGTGGCGGTCTACGACACGCCGTTCTGGCGCGACGAGGGCCTCTCGGGCATGGTCGTGAGCGACGAGGGCCCCTGCCACGTCACCTTCGACAGCTCGCCCGCGGACGGTCGCCCCGGGGTGTTGCTCGGGTTCGTCGAGGGCGACGGCGCGCGCGCCCTCGGCCGGCTCGGAGAGGCCGAGCGTCGCGCGCAGGTGCTCGCGTGCTTCGCGAGGTACTTCGGTAAGCGGGCGCTCGAACCGCGGCAATTCGCCGAGAAACTGTGGGAGCACGACCCGTGGGCCCGCGGCTGCTACGGCGCGTTCTGCCCGCCCGGCCTCTTGACGCAACACGGCGCTGCCTTGCGTGCGCCGACCGGTCCGCTGCACTGGGCCGGGACCGAGACGGCCACCGTGTGGAGCGGCTACATCGACGGCGCGCTGCAGAGCGGGGAGCGGGCGGCGCGCGAGATCCTGTCCTCCTGAGCCTCCCCCAACGGGCGGGTCCAAAGGGGAGGGCCGCTCGTCTAGGCTCCCGCCCATGAGCAAGACCATCCTCGTGTGCGGTCACGGTCCCGGCATCTCCGACGCCGTCGCGCGTCGCTTCGGTCGCGAGGGCTACTCCGTCGCCCTCGTCGCGCGCAACGCCGAGCGCCTGGAGAAGGCCGCGAAGAGCCTCGCGGACGCGGGCGTGACGGTGAAGGCGTTCCCGACCGACCTCGCCGACCCCAAGGCCGTGCGCGGCCTCGTGCGCGAGGCGCGCGGCCTCGGTCCCATCGCCGCCATCCACTGGAACGCCTACGGCGGCGGCGCGGGCGACCTCCTCACGGCGCCCGACGCCGAGCTGCACGCGGCGTTCGGCGTCGCGGTCGTCGGCCTCGTCACCGCGGTGCAAGAGGCGCTGCCCGACCTCGAGGCGCAGAAGGGCGCCGTGCTGGTCACCGGTGGCGGCTTCGCGTACTACGAGCCCGCCGTCGACGCGATGGCCGTGCAGTTCCAGGCGATGGGCCTCGCCGTCGGCAAGGCGGCCCAGCACAAGACCGTGGGCCTGCTCCGCGCGGCGCTCGCGCCGAAGGGCGTCTACGTCGGCGAGGTGGTGGTGCTCGGCATGGTGAAGGGCACCGCCTTCGACCACGGCAACGCGACCCTCGAGGCCAAGGACATCGCGCAGCGCTTCTGGGAGCTCGCCGACCAGCGCAAAGAGGGCAGCGTCAACTTCGGGTGATGGACGTCGTTCGGCTGTCTGTCCCCTATCGCTTCCTCGAGGCGCAGCTGCGCCCGACCTGGCGCGATGTCTGGTTCGGTCTCGTCCACGAGCTGCTCGACGTCCGGGCGCCCGCCGAGATGGCCGCACAGCGCGTGCTCGAGGCAGAGGCGCCTTCCATCGCCCTGATCGAGCTCAGCTCGGCGAAGGGAGAGGCGACGACACGGGTCCTCGTGGAGCAGCTCGCGGCGCTCGAGCCTGTGCAGTCGGACGAACAGGTTCGGGACCGGTGGCTGTTCCTCTCGCTGGCCTGGCTCTACGAACACCGCGAACAGTGCTCGAATCCACTGCAGCGCGTGGAGGAGGTCTATGCCGACTTCGGGTACCCGAAGGAGGTCGCCTCCTTCGTGCGGTACATGCCCATGGAAGGACCCGATCTCGGCAGTCGAGAGGCCAACGAGGCGCGCCTGCTGGAGCGATGGAAGCGCTTTGTGGAGGACGCGCGAGCGCGACTCGCCGTTCGCTAGGTCACCGTGGGCCGCGGACGGGCGCGAGGAGCTCGCGGAGGCGCTCGGCGTCCTCCTCGGTGGGCATGCCCTGGACCAACACGTGCGCCTTCTCGTCCTGGTCGCGCACGACGAGCGCGTTCTCGCGTCCGAGGGAGATGCAAGCCACGCTGGTGATCGAGCCAAAGGGCAGCTCGAAGCCGCCGCGTCCACGTCCCACCCGCTGGACGCGCAAGGTCTCGCGGTCGTGGTCCAGCTCGAGCACCACGCGAGGTCGGCGGGCCCAGAAGACGGCGACGACGATCAGCGCCGGGAGGAGGAGCCAAGCGCTACCCCAGCTCAGCGCGTGGATGCTCGCGAGGAACCCGACGATGACGCTGGCCCACCACGGTCGGTGTTCGAAGCGTACGACCTCGATGGACCGGTGACCTTCGCGGTACCCGATCACGGCTTGGCCTTGGCGACGCTGGAGAGATCCTTCAGGTGCTGGTCTGCGTCGTGGAGATCCTTGATCAACGCCCCGCACTTCACCAGGTTCACGCTGGCGGCGAAGATCTCGATGCCGATCCCGACCGGGGTCCCGTGCAACAGCAGGGCTGCGCCGGTGGTTGCGACCTCGAACCCGGCCGCTCCGTAGTGGCCCTGGGAGGCGTCGTGGTAGACCGCCACCGCCGAGCCGAGCAGCCCGACCGAGGTCGGGAGTGGCGCTATCCCGAGGGCGCTCGCCGCGGCAGTGCCGCACTGGAAGGCGATCTCCTTCTTCAGCGCCTCGCGCTTCACCTGCGCCTCGGCGAGCTGCTTGGTGGGATCGTTGGCCGTGCGCTTCTTCCACTCGGTCTCGAGCTTGCTGGCGTTGTCCGCCTCCGCCTTCGTGAGCGGGCCGGCCTGCTTCTTGAGGTCGACGAGGAGGAGCCGCTGGAACAGCTCGCCGTTGCCCAGCTTGCTCGGATCCACCGGCGCCGAGAGCTTGTCGTTCGCGCGACGCCCCATCTCCTCGACCATCGCGCCCGCCAGCTTCACGTCGTAGGCGTTGGCCTTGCCGGGGTTGGCCTTGATCGTCGCGAACAGCCGGGAGGTCTTCTTGGCGAGCTCTTCGTCGCCGAGCTTCCGCGGATCGGGCGAGACCGGGCCGAACACGCTGGTGCTGACGCCCGGGCCCTGGTTCGCCGTGTTCGGGAAGAGCCCGCCCACCTGGAGCGGCGGCGCCTGCGGGACGTAGTCGAGATCGACGGGCTTCTTCTTCGGCGCCTCGGTCTTCGTGGGCGGATTCAGGTCGAGCGGGGGAAGGGCGGACTTCTGCTTCAGCGGGTCGACGGTGCTCATTCAGGCCTCCTGCCCAGGGTCGGCAGGAGGCCCTCGAGAGTTGCGTCCGATCGCGGCGTCAGTGCAGCGAGGCCCACACCGCCTTGCCGAGGGTGTGCGCCTTGTCGTCGGACGAGAGCTCCCAGACCATCATCCCCCCGAGCCCGCGGTCGACGATGTACTTGCCGCGCAGGCCGAGCGACTCGGCGTCGTCGTAGCTGATCATGATCTGCTTGGCGGCGTCGTAGAGCCACGGCGCCTTGGCCACCGGATCCCAGTAGCGCTTGTAGGTCGGCAGGTAGTTCGCGGCGAGGTCGTGGAAGTCGAGCACGCCCGCCTCGTACGTGCCGGGCGAGGCGCCGGTCGCCGGCTGGTAGAGGCCGTTGCCCGTCGCGCCCACGCCCGACCACCCGCGCCCGTAGAACGCGCCGCCGAGCACGATCTTCGCCGCGGGCACGCCGCCGTCGAGGTAGGTCTTCACCGCGGCGTCGGTGTCCCAGCCGGCGGGAGACGGGTCACCCGCGCTGCGGAAGAGCGGCGAGTTGTGCCCCGTCGTCTTCTCCCACGAACCGTGGAAGTCGTACGCCATGACGTTGATCGAGTCGAGGTAGCCGTGGATCTTGGCGAGCTCGAGGTTCTTGATCATCGCGGGTCCGACCGGCGCGGCGATGCTCAGCAGCTTGCCGGCGCCGAGCTCCGCGCGGAACGCCGCGAGCAGCTTGGTGAAGTTCTGGGTGTCCTCCGGCTTGCCCGCCGCGAGCCCGCCGCCGCCCGGGTACTCCCAGTCGAGGTCGAGGCCGTCGAAGCCGTACTTGTTCATGATCGCGGCGCACGACTTGGCGAGCTTGGCGCGGCTCGCGTCGGTCGCGGCGGCGTCGGAGAACCCGCCCGACCAGGTCCAGCCGCCGATCGAGAGCAGCACGCGCAGCTTCGGGTGCTTGGCCTTGAGCAGCTGGAGCTGGTGGAAGCTGCCGCGCAGCACGCCGGCGTCCCAGGTGTCGCCGGGGTAGGCCTTGTCGAGGGCGGCGTAGCTGTCGCCGATCGCGCACTCGCCGCCGGTGATGTCGAGGAACGCGTAGTTCAGGTGGGTGATCAGCGAGCCGTCGATGTCCGGCACGTGGAAGTTGCGCCCGTAGACCGCCCACTCGGCGAAACAGGCGATGACCTTCTTGTCGCCGGTGACGGGCTTGGCCCCACCGTCGTCCGTCGAGCTCCCGGTGTCGATCGCACCGGCGTCCGGCGGCGTGCTGCCCGTGTCGGGGCTCGGAGCGGTGTCGCCCGGGTCGGGGTTGCCCGTGTCGGCGCCCGCCCCGCCACCGGTGTCGCTGACATCGGGGTCACCGGTGCCGTCGACCGAGCAAGCGGGGAGGCAGAGCAGGAGGGCGAGGAGCGTGGTGCGCATGCCTCGCCCTGTGCAGCGCGCGTGCCTGGCCAACGCGCGTGGAATCCGGGCGCCGCGCCGCGCGAGGCGGGGACTCCACTCCCCACATCGGTGACTGCGTCGCTACTCGTCACCGCAGTGGTCGGAGATCGGCGCGTCGTCGATGCCCACGAAGTCCGCGGCCGGCCCGAGCGGCAGGCTCTTGGTCGTGAAGCTGGTCGGCGTGCCCTTCTCGCCGATGTCCATGTGCAGGTGGTTGCGGTGCACGGCGTTGTAGTTGGGCGTCAACACGGTGCCGAAGATCTTGTTCTTCGTGGCGTCGCAGGCGAGCTGGTAGAGCTGCTGGCTGATGCTGCCGGCCTTCTGATCCGCGAGGCCGCGCACGCAGGTGTCGGTGCTCGAGTACTGCACCCAGTGGGTGGGGTCGTTGATGTCGTAGCGGGTGCCGTCGGCCTTGTAGAGGTAGCGCACGTCGACCGCGCGGCCCCACGAGTGGTTCGAGTACCCGGAGGTGCCGCACGAAGGCTCGGGGTCGGTGAGGCCGCGGCAGAAGTTGGTGGTGCTCCACGCGCAGCAGCAGCGGTAGCAGTAGCTGCCGAGCGTGCCGACGCGCACGAACCCCTTGGATTTGAGCAGGCCCGCGAACGAGTGCAGGGTCTTCACGAACTCGCAGGCGACCGGGTCGCCCATGGTGGTGGTGGCGGTCCCGCTCGCGAACAGCACGCCGTTGACCGGCCCCGTGAGGCGCACCGCGTCGACCACGCCGCGCGCGGCCGTGGTCTTGAAGCCGACCCCGAGCTCGATCAGCGCGGCCTGACAGGCGGTGGCCGCGTCGGGCTTGGGGGCGTCGGCCTTCGCGGCGTCGCCGGCGTCGGTCGCGGCCTCGCTGGCGCCGGTGTCGCCGAGCGACGTGTCCTCGACGACGGTGCCCGTGTCGGGCTGGAACGGGTCGTCCACCTCGGCCGCGGCGTCCTCGGGCGCGGGGCCGATGTCGCCGTCGTTGCCACCACAGCCGACGAACACGAGGGCGAAGGCCAGGGCCGAGGAGCGGACGAACGACATCGCGACAGGATACCCGCCGCGGCGGCCGGCATCCACGGCGCCTAGGCGGGGACCACGTCACGCCACCATGACACCTGGGGGTGGCGCCGCACGTCGTCCCGGTCGCCGATCCCCCGCGCCTCGCCGAGCAGCGGCGCGAGGAGCGGCAGGTCGGTCTCGCGCGCGGCCTGCTCGAGCGCGAGGATCGGCTCGTCCCACGCGTGCAGCGCGAGATCGAAGGTGCCCCAGTGCACCGGCAGGAACGCGCCGCCACCGAGGGCCGCGTGCGCCTGCAGGGCCTGTTCGGGGCCGAGGTGGATCGTGCCCCACGCCGGGTGGTACGCGCCCACCTCGAGCATGATCAGATCGAACGGCCCGCATCGCCGCGCGATCTCGGGATACGCGGGCTCGAGGCCGGTGTCGCCGGAGAAGAACACCCGGTGGCGGCGGCTCGCGAGCGCCCACCCCGCCCACAGCGTGCGGTTGCGGTCGAACGGGCCGCGACCCGAGAAGTGCTGCGCCGGCGTGGCCGTGATCACCACGTCGGTGCGCGGCACCTCGGCCTGCTCCCACCAGGCGAGCTCGGTGATCCGCTCGGCCGGCACGCCGAAACGCTCGAGGTGCGCGCCGACCCCGAGCGCGGTGAAGAACGGCGTGCGCGTGCGCCGGGCGAGGGCGCCGACGGCGTCGGCGTCGAGGTGGTCGTAGTGGTCGTGGCTGACGACGATCGCGTCGAGCGGCGGCAGCTCGGCGAGCGACACGGGCGCGCGGTGGAAGCGCAGCGGACCGAACGCCTGCGTGGGCGAGGCGCGGTCGGCCCACACCGGATCGGTGAGGATGCGCGCGCCGTCGATCTCGAGGAGCACCGTCGAGTGCCCGAGCCAGGTGGCCCGCAGGTCGGTGCGCGCCACGTCACGCCACGCCGAGACCGGCGACACCATGGGCATGGGCCCCGGGGGCGTGCGCCGGGCGCCGTTCTTCACCCAGTCGCGCAGGAGGCCCATGTGGTTGCCCGGGGTCAGGCTGGGCTTGGCGCCGCTCGGGTTCCAGAACCGCCCGTCGCGGAAGTTCGCCGCCGACCGCATGCGCTCGAGGCGCAGCGCTGCGCGATCGAGGGCGCGGTGCTCGGGGCGGTCGAAGTGGGCGGCGCGCGGGGTCACCCAGGAAGGATGCCCCGCGGGAGGTGCCGGTTCCGGCTCAGAGGAACTCGCCGTGGCACTGCTTGAACGGCTCGCCGCTGCCGCAGGGGCAGGGCTCGTCGCCCTCGACGACCGGCTTGGCGGGCTCGGCCGGCGCCTCGGGCGCGCCCGACATGCGGGCCATCCGCCGCTGCGCGCGGGC
>CAZUZY010000023.1:0-34973 GCA_964624885.1 uncultured Polyangiales bacterium
GAGGAGCCGACCAGCGCGATCGCGGCGCTCGGTGAGCGCATCGAGGCGCTGTCGCTCGCGCCGCGCGTGGCCGAGTTCGCTGCGCGGCACGGCGTCGTCGCGCCGATCCTCGACGCGGTCGCGCACGGGCTCTTCGCGCAGAAGAACGCCCCCGAGATCATCAGCACGCTGATGACCGCGCCGATGACCGGCGGCGCCTAGAGGCCCTTCGCACGAAGATAGCCGACCACGTCGGCGTAGAACTGCAGGTGGTCCCACTTGTTGCCCACGCCGGGCGCGTCGCCCAGCAGCTGCCCCATCTCGTCGAGGTGGTCGGCGGGGATGCACCCGAGGAACGTGCCGTGCTTGGCGTCGACCACGCGCACGAGGCCGTCGTTCGCGTCGTTGGCGAGCCCGCCCGCGGTCACCGACTCGGGGATCTTGAGCAGCGGGTCGGTGGTGTCGAGGGTGGTCTTCCACTTGGTGACGAACGCGGGAGCGTCGGCGGTGACACACGCCGAGCCGCCGTCGTGCAGCGCGGTGCGACCTGCGATCGAGTAGTAGGAGACGCCGGGCATGTCCGGGTAGGCCGCGGCGAAGTCGGCGACCGCCGGCTTGGTGAACTGCAGGAACCCGCGGATGAGCGAGGTCTTCTCGCCGGCGGCGCTCCACAGCGCGCCGCCCACGAGCTTGGCGAGCGAGTCCACCACGTCCTTGAAGCGGTCGTCGGTGACCAGCTTGGCCGCGATGTCCGCGATGGGCGCGCCCCCGTGCGGCGTGCCGATGGTGACCACCGAGGCCACGAGATCGGGGCGCTCGTGGGCGACGACCCGCGCGTCGAGGCCGCCCTGGGAGTGCCCGATCAGGTTGACCTTGGCGGCGCCGGTCTTGACGAGGATCTCCTTCACGCGCGCGAGCAGCTCGAGCCCCCGCGTGGTCGAGTCGTTGAACGGATCCACCGCCGGCGTGAAGACCTGGACCTCGCCACGCTTCGCGAGGTCGTCCTTGACGTTGTAGAAATAGGTGATGAACCCGGTGCCGGCGAAGTCCTCGAAGCCGAAGAACCCGTGGGCGAGCACGATGGGGTAGGGCGGGCCGAGCGGCTTGCCCACGTCGGCGGTGTCGGTGACGCCCTCGTCGAGCCCGGTGTCGACGGCGGTGTCGGTGGGCGCGCTGCTGTCCTGACTGTCGGGTGCGGTGTCGGCGCGGAAGACCTTGCCGTCGTCCTCGGCGCCGTTGGTGCCACTGCAGGCGACGGCAAGGGCGAACGAGGCGGTGAGGACGGCACGGCGCATGGGCGTCATCGTCCCGCCATTCGCGGCGGTGTCAACGCTCTTCCCCGACAGACGGGGCTCCTCACTCCGCGGTGAACTCCCAGGGGTAGGTGATGGTGGCCTTGCCGCCGCTCGGCTTGGGGAACGTGATCGACTTCACGACGTCGCCGATGCACTTCGCCGTCTCGTCGGGCAGCGTCGTGGCGTTCATCGTCACGACCTCCTCCACCGTGCCTTCCTCGCCGACCGTCAAGCGCAGCACCACCTTGCCGCTGGCCTTCTTGTTCTTCTCGAGGAGCGCGTGGTAGCAGGCCTTCACGTCCTCCTTGCGCGCGACGAGGGCCTTCTTCACGTCCACCGGCGCGAGCGTGCCCCCGTAGACGCTGCCTTTCGGCGGGGCGTCGCCGGTCGACGCGGCCGGCTCTGGCTCCGCGGCCTTCGGCGGGGGCGCGGAGGGACCACAGGCGAACGGAGCGAGGACGAGCAGGGACAGGCAGGCGGGGACGCGCACCCACCGAGTCTACGATCACGGTCCGGCGTCGGAGAACGGATTCGGCGCCCCGGCCTCGATCCAGCCGTGGAGCTCCGCGGCGAAGGCGGGATCCCCGCTGCTCCCGAGCGGCATCGCCGCCTCGACGCCGGCGTCGCGATCGCCGCGGACCTCGAGGTAGAGCCAGCTCCGGTCCGGCGCCCCGGGCTCGACGCGGAACAGGTCCGGTCGCAGCGTGGACCGCACCGAGATCAACGACCGCAGGTCCTCGTCCGGCGAGCGCCCGAGCACGAGGCCCGCGGGGTTCGCCGTGTCGTGGCAGCCGGTCTCGATGCCGCGGCAGCTCGCGAGTCGGGCCGCGATCCGCTGCTCACGCGTCGCGACGGAAGCGTCGGCGTCGGGCAAGCGGAAGCCCCCGTCGCTCGGAGGTGGCGTCGACGAACCACTGCAGCCGACGAGGAACGCGAAGGCTAGACCAGCGCTTCGTCCCACGGCGGGTGCCCGTACGGGGGGAAGAAGCCAGTGTCCGCGATCGTGTCCGCCGCGTCGGCCGCGTCGGTGGTGGCGTCGGAGCCACCGTCGCCGCCCTCGGCCACGGCGTCCGTCTTGGTCCCCGTGTCCGAGGAGCCCGTGTCGGACGAGCCCGTGTCGACCGAGGCGGTGTCCACGCCGGTGTCGGCGGAGGCCGTGTCGGCAGCCACCTCCGAGGTCGCGTCCGTCGTCGTCGCGGTGGTGTCGTCGCTGCCGCTGCAACCCACCAGCGCCAGCGAGGCGACGAGGGTCACGGCCTTGCGGGTCGAGCGACGACGGGTCACCGGGGCGGTGGAACGCCCCGTGAGCACTGCATGCGACGCGTGACAGAACGGACAGGGACCAGGCGCCACATCCACGTGGCGTCGGCAGGTCGGGCAGGGTGCGAGCATGGTCAGTTCAACGTCGGGGGGACGACGAACAACACCTGGCGATCGGCGCCGAGGGCGAGCGTGCCACCGGTCGGCTTGATGGCCAGCACCTTGAGCCACGCCTTGAACGTCTTCACGTCGGTCCCGGGGACCACCGTGGTGTTCTCCTTCGGCGTGACGTTGAAGCAGTAGAGCGAACCGGGGTTCACCTGCTTGATCGTGTCGTTGATGCCGTCGGCCGCCTTCACCAGGGCCTTCGGCCCCGTGAAGTTGTCGGCCAGCTGCGTCGACGGGAAGGTCACGCAGGTGCCGAGCGAGGGATCGGTGCCACCGAGCGGGTCGGGCTCGACCTTCGACATGAAGCTACCGACGACGTCGACGGTCTCGGCCGCGTCGTTGTAGGCCTGCACGTAGACGTCGAACTTGATGGAGTTGAGGATGGCCGCGACGCCCTCGACAACGCTGGTCGCGAGGCCGGAGCCATCGGTGTTGAAGCTGAAGACGAGGCGGCACTGCTTGACGCCACCAACGGTCGGGCCGTCGGCTGGCACGGTCGCCCCACCGACGCCGGTCTTGCAGGTACCACCCGTGAATGCCGAGGGGGGCGCGTACGAAGCAGTCTTGTCGGCGATGTACGAGTGGAATGCGTAGGGCGACCAGGTGCCGGTGCTGCGGCCGCCGTTGTCGGCGGCGCCGCCGAGGAACTTTGCCCCGAGGGTGTTGAACTGGGTCACCAGGTTGTCGATGTTGAAGGTGCTGAACCCAGTACCGACATAGGTGTCCTCCAGCGCTGCGCTGTAGGAGGTCCCGGTGGTATCCAGGGCCCGCTTGCCGTTGTGCCCTGAGATGTCGGTGAGATTCATGACGATGGGCAGGGCATCCGAGCGGAAGCGCATGGCACCGAACGTTCCGGTAGGCGGTGCATCTGCTGCGACGCCGCCGCCAGGCCAGCTCAATGCCGCACCCGTCAGTGCCTTGTACATCGCGAAGACCTGGCTCTCCGGACCATCGCCACCGTAGTGCGTGACCAGAGTATTGGCTGCCGCTTGGGAGGTCGCGGTGACGGTCGTGACGTATCCGCTCGCACCGCCGGCCAGGTAGAAGACCTGGTCCCCGGACGTTCCGTACCCATAGGGCGCATACGGCACGTCATCGTGACCTGCGACACCGATGCCAAGATCCGGAATCTTCGCCTTCAGGGCAGGGATGATGGTGGCGGAGAGTGTCGTGCGCAGCGTCGTGATCGTTCCGCCCATCGAGCCCGTCGTGTCGACGATGAACGCGAGGTCACCGCGGTTCAGCTTGGTCGAGAGGGCCAGCTTGGAGGACGTGGGGGAGGGCTTCGCCGAACCGTCCTTGGAGTAGGGCTCGATGAAGTAGAACTTGCCCTTCTTGGCGGGCGAGCAGGTGGCGTCCTTGGCACAGGGCACGCCCTCGAGCGCGGTCTCGACGAGATCGCTGACGCCGTCGCCGTCGGTGTCTCCCTTGAGGCGGTCGGTCTCGGTCGCGTCGACGACGCAGTTGCCGTTCACGTCCTCCTTGCCGTCGGCGAGGAGGTCGTTGTCCGAGTCGCGATCGAGGTAGTCGGGGACGCCGTCGCCGTCGGTGTCGAGGACCGGCTTGTCGAGGTCGGCCGCCGTGAACGAGGCCTTGGCGCGCGCCTCGCAGACGTCGCCGACGCCGTCGCCGTCGCTGTCGGTGTCGCGGAAGCTCGGCTTGCCGTCGCCGTCGGGATCGGTGATGCCGTCGTCGAGGTCGGCGATGCCGTCGTTGTCCGAGTCACGGTCGTAGAGATCGGGGATGCCGTCGCCGTCGGTGTCGATGAGGCCCACGTACTTGCCGGTGTTGTCCGACAGCTCCACCTTGTCGTCGAGACCGATGGTCTTGGCGGCCTTGCTCGAGTCGTGGTCGTTGTCGAAGTCGAGGTAGTCCGGCACGCCGTCACCGTCGAAGTCGTAGGGCTCGGTGCACGCGGGCATGCCGAGCGCCGTGAGGACGGTGGGCGGTGGGCACGCCTCGTTCTTGTCCGGGTAGCCGTTGCCGTCGCTGTCGGTGTCCTGGAAGTTGGGGATGCCGTCGCCGTCGGCGTCGTTCTCGTCGGCGAACGGTCCGGTCGCGCAGCCCGCCGCCCGCCACTCGAGCTTGTCGGGGATGCCGTCGTCGTCGCTGTCGGTGTCGAGGTAGTCGGGGGTGCCGTCCTTGTCCGTGTCGGTCGGGCCGCCGGTCGCGAAGCGTCCCTCGACGCTGTCGGCGATCCCGTCGCAGTCGCTGTCCGGACCGCAGCCAGGGATCGTGCAGCCCGTGGCGCCGTCACCGCCGGTGTCGAACGTGGGCAAGGTGTCGTCGCCCGCGTCGAACACGATGGTCTCGTCGCCACCGTCGGTCGCGCCGTCGCCACCTCCGCCCGTGTCGGTGACGGTGCCGGTCTCGTCGATGGACGATTCGCCGCCGCCGGTATCGGTGCCAGGCCCGGGTTCTTCTGTCGTGCTGTTCGCGGGCGAACAACCGAGCCACATCGCGACACCAAAGGAGAGGAGGAAGCGTCCGCGCATCCTCGAAGTATCGCCCAAGGACGGATGTCGTGGCGCACTCTCGCGAATTTTCGTGGGAGATGCGCCGCGCACGTGCGCCTTGGTGGTCAGTTCACGTACCCCTCTTCGCCGTGGAGGCTGACGTCCAGACCTTCTCGTTCGTCCGGTTCCGCCACTCTGAGGGGCGTGATCCAGCCAATGACCTTCCAGATCAGGACGGTCATCACGACCGCGTAGATACCGGCGGCGCCGAGGCCGAGCGCCTGGATCCCGAGCTGCTTGACGTTGCCGAACGCCGCGCCGTCGTTGCCCGAGGCGTTGAGGGCCTTCTGGGCGAACACCCCGGTCAGCAGCGCGCCGAGGATGCCGCCGACGCCGTGCACCCCGAACACATCGAGTGCGTCGTCGTACCCGAAGCGGTTCTTCTGCAGCACCGCGAGGTAGCAGACCACACCGGCGAGGAAGCCGATCACGATCGACGCCCAGGGCGCCACGAAGCCTGCACCCGGCGTGATGGCAACCAGCCCAGCCACGATGCCCGAGGCCGCGCCGAGCGCGGAGGGCTTGCCGCGGTGCTTGGTCTCGACCGCGAGCCAGCCGAGCGCCCCGGCCGAGGCCGCGACGTGGGTGGTGACGAGCGCGAGCGCGGCCGATTGCCCCGCCACGAGCGCGCTGCCCGCGTTGAAGCCGAACCAGCCGAACCAGAGCAGCCCCGCGCCGGTGAGGGTCATGGTGAGGTTGTGGGGAATCATCCCGGGCCCCGGGTAGCCGAGGCGCTTGCCGATCAGCTTGGCGCACACCAGCGCCGAGATGCCCGCGGTGAGGTGCACCACGGTGCCGCCGGCGAAGTCGAGGGCGCCCATCTTCATGAGCCAGCCGCCTTCGGCCCACACCCAGTGGGCCACCGGATCGTAGACCAGCGTGGACCACAGGACGACGAACAGCGCGTAGGCGCCGAAGCGGATGCGCTCGGCGAACGCACCCGAGATCAAGGCCGGCGTGATCCCGGCGAACATCATCTGGAAGGCCATGAACCCGAGGTGCGGCACCGAGCCCTTCTGCTGCCAGGCCACGCCCTTGAGGAAGCTGAGCTCGAAGCCACCGATCAGGCCCTTGTGGCTCGCCCCGAACGCGAGCGAGTAGCCGAACATCACCCACTGCACGCTCACGACCGCCAGGCTGAACAGCGAGTGCATGAACGTGGAGAGCACGTTCTTCTTGCGGACCATGCCGCCGTAGAAGAGCGCGAGCCCAGGGGTCATCAGGAGGACCAGCGCGATCGAGACGAGGAGCCAGGCGGTGTCGCCGCTGTCGAGCTTCGGGGTGTCGGGCATCGCCGGCACACGCTACGAGGCCGGGGTTACGACGCGGTTACGGCGCATTGCGTCGAGCCGCGAAGAAGACCTCCTCAAGGTCTGGAGAGACGGTCCGTTGTCCCTTCCATGCGGACACACCTCTTCGTGCCGCTCGCCCTCTTCCTCGGCGCGTGCACCGGCACCGTCGAACCTCCGGACGAGCAGGCCAACATCGTGATCGAAGGGCAAGTGGCTCCGACCGACGTCGGCCTTGCGTGCGCGGGTGAATCGGCCGACGCGGTGGCGGCGCGCACCGCCATCGCCAGGGTGCGTGCCTACGTCGGCCTCCCACCCCTGTCGTGCGATCCACAAGCGGCGGCGGCTGCGCAAGCCCACTGCAACTACGTCGATCTCAACCGCATCTTCTCCCACACCGAGGTCAAGGGGAACGCGGGCTTCACGGGCGTGACGGTCACCGACCGGCTCGCCGCGGCGAAGTTCACCCTCGATCCCAGCGGCGAGGTCATGGCCACGCTGGTCGGCAGCGCCGCGGTCATGGACTGGCGCGGGTTCATGAACAGCGTGTACCACCGGCCGTTCTTCCTCCGCGCCGAGAGCACCGTGTTCGGCTACGGCGGCACCGCCGACTGCGCGACGTTCGACTTCGGCAAGCCGAAGAAGGCCGTGCCGAGCGCGGTGCCGGTGGTGTGGCCGCCCGACGGCGCCACCAACGTGCCTCGCGCCTTCCGTGCAGATCACGAGACGCCGAACCCCGTGCCGGGCTCGACCGAGGTCGGCTCGCCGATCTCGTGGGTCGGCAACTCCTCGCTCACCAAGCTCGACGTGAAGGTCTACGGCCCGCTCGGGCAGATCCCGATCGTGATCCTCACCAAGGACAACGACCCGGCGAAGCTCGTGCGCGCCGGCGAGGTCCACGTCATCCCCAAGGCGGCTCTCGCCCCCCACACCCAGTACGCGGTGACGTTCCGCGCGACGGCCGACGACAAGGCGCTCCTCTATCGCACGACCTTCACCACCGGGGACTGATCGGCGGTCTGGCCCCGTTTCCGCGTGTCGCGTCGGTGGGCCCAGTCGGGCATACTCCGGGTCATGCGTCATGTCGTCCTCCTCGCGTTCGTCGCGGTCGCTGGCTGCAAGGCACCCAACGACGGAGCACCGAGCCCTGGCCCGTCGCGCTCCCAGCAGATCGCTGCGGTGCAGGGATCGCAGGGGGTGAATCGCCCACGGGAGGTGCCCTCGGGGTTCTCGTTGGGGGCCGTCCACCTGAGTCGCGAAGGCGTTCGCATCCCCATCGGATCGACTGCCATCCGGATCGCCTTCGCGGGCGCTGGACGGGCAGGCATCGCGGCAGCCCAGCTGGCAGCGGAGCCGCGCGTAGCGGGTGATCGCGTCGAGTTCACGCGGTCGGCGAGCCTGGTGGAGTGGTGGACCCAGGGGCCGCTGGGCCTCGAGGTCGGACTCGATGTTGCCACGCGCCTGGCTGGTGAGGGGCCGCTCTGGTTCGACTTCAGCCTGCAGGGGGGAGCTACTGGCGCCGTCGTGGACGGGAACCGCGTCCGTCTGGTCGACAGCGCCGGAAAGACGCTCGCCAGTGTGCACGACCTCGTCGTGACGGATGCCACGGGCCGCGAGCTCCCATCTCGCTTCGTCGACGTGGCGGGGCGCGTCCGCATGGAGGTTCGAGATGAGGGCGCCGTCTACCCGCTCCGCATCGACCCCATCGTCGGCGTGGAGACCAAACTCGTGTCGCCGACGCCTGGTCTCTACAGCCGGTTCGGGAGTGGTGTGGCCGTGAGCGGCGGTCGGGTGCTCGTCGGTGAGGCCGAGGCCGACCCTGGTGGCAAGACCAACGCTGGGCTGGCGTACGTGCACGCACCGACGACCTTGGCGATCGAGGGCACGTTGTCTCCCACGGATTCGGCCAGCGAGGATCGATTCGGCAGCGCCGTCGCCATGGACGGCGACACCGCCATCGTCGGCGCGAGCACGAAGAACTCGTATCAGGGGGCTGCTTACGTCTTCGTCCGCGGGGCATCCGGCTGGACCCAGCAGGCGAAGCTGGTGGCCGCTGACGGGGCGGCCAACGACTCGTTCGGAGCTTCGGTCTCGGTCTCGGGTGACGTGGCTGTCGTCGGTGCCTATGCGGCGACCGTGGGTGGCACTCCATACGCGGGTGCGGCCTACATCTTCACTCGTACTGGCACGAGCTGGAGTGCGGGAACGAAGCTCACGGCCGCATCCAGCGGACAGTACGGTTGGGCCGTTGCGGCGTCGGGGACGACCGTCGCCATCGGCTCGTACAGCGAGGCAGGAAGCCAGGGCGCAGTCTATGTGTACACGCGGTCCGGAACCAGCTGGCCCCTGCAGCAGAAAGTCACGATTGCCGCCAGTACCACCCCGAACTTCGGCTTTGCCGTTGCCCTCGACGGCGACACGCTCGCAGCCTCCGCCTTCAAGGAGACCGTGGGCTCCGTGGGGGAGGCGGGAGCCGTGTATCTCTTCACGCGTACATCGAGCACGTGGTCGCAGCAGGCCCGCCTGACTGCCGCGACGCCCATGGCGTCCGGACAGTATGGGTTCTCGCTCGGCCTCTCTTCCAACACGCTTGCCGTGGGCCACACTGGTGACAACGGTGTTGATGCGTTCCTGCGAACGGGGACCAGCTGGGCACGCAAGACCTCACTGGTCGGTACCGCGTTCTCCAACTACGGCTGGAGCGTCGACGTCGACGGGGACATCGCGGCCTTCAGTGCCCAGTCGGAGGATCTTCCCGGGAAGACTGGCGCTGGCTCGGTTCACGTCTTCACCCCCATTCTTGCCTATGGAAACGGCACGGCGTGTGGCGTGGGCGGCGCATGTGCGAGCGGCAACTGCGTCGACGGAGTCTGTTGTGACACGGTCTGCACCGAGAGCTGTCGCGCGTGCAACCTCGCGGGCAAGGTCGGCACCTGCAGCGCAGTCGATGGCGCTCCCATCGGCGCCCGAGCGTGCACACCCTCGAAGTACTGCAAGGCGGGCGCGTGTTCGTCCGACTGCACCACGGAGGCGGATTGCGTGGCGGGTCACTTCTGTGACCTCACATCCACACCTGGGACCTGCAAGCCCAAGAGCGGCGTCGGCACGTGCAAGGACGCCAAGGAGTGCAGCTCCGGATTCTGCGTGGACAACCACTGCTGCGACAGCGCCTGTGGTGGACAGTGCGAGGCGTGCGACGTTGCGGGGAAAGAGGGGGTCTGCTCTCCGGTGAGCGGAGCGCCGCACGGCAGCCGGGCCACGTGCGACGATGGCAGCGACGTGTGCAAGGTCCTCCTCTGCGACGGTGCGAAGGACACGACCAAGTGCACCGTGCTCAAGAACGTCGGGGTGCAGTGCAGCGTCGGGAAGTGCAGTGGAAGTGACCTGATCGGCCCGTCGACCTGCGACGACAAGGGGAGCTGCATCACACCGTCCGCATCCAAGTGCGGGCGCTACAGCTGCGATCCCGCCGGGCCGGCTTGTCGCACGAAGTGCTCGGTGCCGGCCGACTGTGCCAGCGGCTTCACGTGCCTGGCTGGTGTCTGCGCCGAGGGGGCGCGGTGCAACGACGATCGGTCAGCGTCGATCGGCAAGTCCGGCGAGACCACCCCGTGCGCTCCCTTCTTCTGCGCCGGCGACGGCAACTGCGGATCGACGTGCATCACCAGCGCCGAGTGCGCAACGTCGGCTGCCTGCGACATCGCTGCGGCGCGCTGCGTCCCAGTCGTCTCGACCGCGGAGGACTCCGGCGGGTGCGCCTATGGGGCGCCGAGCAAGGCGATCACCCCAGCGGTGCTCGCGCTCCTGCTGGCTGGCCTAGTCCGTCGGCGCAGGGCCGCGTAGCGAACGGTTCGGCCGTCGCCGCCCATCGGAGTCAACGCCGGCGACGCCACACGAGCGCGCCGAGCGCGAGCAGCGCGGCGCCCCCGAGGCCCGCCACCCGCCGGCTCGATCGCGCGAACGTGGAGGTCGGCGGGTCGCCGCACCCGTAGATGGGCTCCTCCAGCTGGACCACCTGCGCGACGCTGTTCGGGTCGCCGCCGTTCTTGAGGACGTCGATGTCCGAGGTGCCGCGCGCCTTCGTGCTGTCGACCTTCTCGCTCGCCATCTTGTCGAGCGCGGCGATCAGCGTGGGCTCCTCGTAGGCCACGAGCCCGCGTGCCCGCATGTTCTTGCCGAACTCCGTGTTGACCGTGCCGAGTCCCCCGGCGGTCCCGGTGGTGTGGCAGACGCGACAGGGGGGCTCGATCTTGGCCGCGAGGTGCGCCTTGATCGCCGGCGGGAAGTTGGGGGTCGCGCCGGCGCCGCGCGCGACGAGCACGGAGAGGAACACGAGCAGGGCGGACGAGGCGGTGCGCATGCTGGGCTCCTAGAGGTAGACGTGCATCTGGGCGAGGAGGGTTGTGGCCTTGCTCGTCGCGTCGCCCGCGGGAACCGACTGGTAGATCCCGTCGAGCCGGAGGTCGGCGTGGGGCGCGAAGAACCACACCAGCGACAGCCAGGCCCCGATGCCCGTTCCGCTCGTGGAAGGGCGCTTGAGCGCCTCGCCCGTGAGCATCACGTGGACCCCCTGCACGGGCTCGACGTCGGCCTGGAAGAAGCCGACGAATCCCGAGCCGAGCGGGTCGCCCAGCGACTTCTGCAGGATGGCGTCGCCCTCCACCAGGAGCACGAGCGGCTTGACCGGCGCGAACCGGAAGAACGCGCCGTAGCCGTGGCGCGAGGCCTCCTTGCGCAGCGTGGGGTCGACCGAGGTGCGCAGGAACAACGCGCTCACGCCACCGGCCGCGCGCTTGGTGAAGGCGTGCTCGTAGTAGCCGACGAGCCCCTGCTCCCGGTAGAGGTCGGGGCGCAGCTGGAGGTTGCCGACGACGGCCATCAGCTCGGCGCGGTGTTCGCCCGCGGCGTACGACACCGCCACGCCGTGCTGCTGGCTCTCGTTGATGTCCGTGCGCAGTGCCTTGCGGACCCAGAGCGTGTGCTCGTTGCCGCGGATGCCGTAGGGCAGGTTGAGCCGGCCCGCGCGCACGAGCCACTCGCGATCCGCGCCGAGGTCGACGCCGAGCCAGTGCTCGCGGGAGACGAGGTTGTTCTCCTTCTGCGTGGTCACCCAGGTGGGCGCGCCACCCTCGTGCAGGAAGCCGAGGCTGCCGTGCGCGCGGAAGCGATCGACGGTGATCTGCGTGCGCAGATCGGCCTGCATCTGCAGGAAACGCGGATCCGGTTGGACGGGGCTGCCGGCGATGTGCTGCACCAGGTAGCCGTTGCGGAGGCTGCCGCCGAACAGGAGCCAGTCGGGCGTGTCGACGCCCCAGAACAGCTTGCCCTTGCTGGTGTCGGTCGCGGGGGCGCCCCACGAGAAGCGCATGAGCTTGTCGCCGCGGGCGCGTCCGGTGTCGGTGAGCAGGCCCGAGCCCGACGGGTCTGCGTGGCAGGCGCCGCACTGGGTCGAGCCGTGGCGGAGCATCCAGGGATACGCGTGGGCCACGCGCGGGAGCGCCACCCAGGCGACCATCGCGACGAGGGTCGCGGCGACGAAGCGCAGCAACGACGGAGCCCGATCAGTACGAGAAGCCAAGGGTCACCTGGAGGCGGGAGAGAGCGTCGGTGGCGCCGGACGCGTCGGTCGGAGGGCCATCGTAACGGGAGACGTACCGGGTGTGGGTCGCGAGCGCGCGGACCTCGACGCTCGTGCCCAACGGCAGAGCCAGCCCGAGCCCGCCCTCGAAGCCCAGGCTGCGCGCCCCCGCCCAGCGTTCGGCCACGCCGGCGGGCGCCGAGAGACCGGGGAGCGCGGCGCCGCCCACGAGCAGCGCGATCGGACCGAGCGCGAGCCGCAGATCGAGCGACGCCCGGGCCGAGAAGTACTTGGCGATGGGGAGCGAGCTCGTGCGCTCCGCGAAGTCGAACAGCTCGCGGGTCACGCCGAGCCCGAGGGTGAGGTGGCTCCCGGTCTCTCCGAGCAGGATGCGCCCGCGGATCTGTGCGTCGAGGCGGGTCCACATCGTGCTGATGCGACGCCCGGAGGAGGTCTCCGAGCCGAGGCCCGTGCTGGTCTGGTAGCGCAGCCCCACGCCGAGCTGGAAGCTGCGGGCCGGGAACGTCGCGCCCGGATACGCCTCGACCCCCGCCGTGATGCCGACCGCGCCCTTCAGGTCGTAGTCGCGCAACGCCGTGCCGACCGGATCGGCGTACCCGAAGCTGCGCAGGCCGACGAACGGTCCCACCTCGATCGCGACCGAGGGCGCCGCGGGCTTCGGTGGAGGCGGGGCGCTCGGCGCAGCGCTCGGCGGGGCCGACGCGGTCGCAGTCGGCGCGGCGGTGGTCGCGGTGGCGGTCGGGGCCGCCTTCGGCGCCATCTCGGTGAGCCTCGGTTCCACCACCGCGAGCACCGCGGTCGCGTCGTCGGCGCCCGGCTTGGCCCCGAGCGGGACCTTGGCCTCGAACGTGTCGACGTAGGGATCCGACGAGACGATGCGCACCTCGGCGACGCGCGTTTTGCCCGGCACGACGTGGACGACGACGATCGCGTCGGCCTTCGCTCCGTCGACCTGCTCACGCAGGCAATCGACCACCTTGCTCTTCGCCGCGCCCTTGGCGACGACGTCGGGCAGCTTGCACGGGATCTCCTTGGCCTTCTTGGCCACCTGCGTGGTCCGCGCGATCTTGGCCTTGGCCACCGACTCGACGACCGCGTCGGAGCCGGGACCGTCGCCGACCACCAGCACCTTGGCCTCGGTCGCGGGTGCGGCGAGCGCCCGGACCATCAGCAGGAGCGGCGACGACGCGAAGAAGAGGATACGGAAGAGGTCCCCACGCATGCGGCGCCACACTCGCTGTGAACGCGCCCGAGGGCAAGCGGTCTCGACCACGGTGTGTTCGGTCACGCCTTGAGCATCACCGGGATCTGCCCCTTGGCGAGCGACGGGTCGCCGAAGTCGTCGAGCGGGCCACTGCCCGCGGCGTTCTTGGCGCCGACGGCGGCGCCGAAGGTGTTCATGATCTTGTTGTTGGTGACGGCCTTGCCGGACACGCTCGCGTCCACGTACTGGCCCTGCTTCAAATAGCCGGCGGCGCCGCCCGCGATGACGAACGGCAGGTTGTCGTAGCGGTGGCCGGGGCCGGTCGCGAGGTCGTTGGTCCACACCGCGACGCCCTGGTCGAGGAGGGTGCCGGTCGGGAGCTTGTAGGCGCTCAGCTTGTCGAGCAGGTACTTGAACAGCCGCGCGTGGATGCGGTCGATCTGGTGGTGCTTCTCGAACGCGTCGGGGATCGGGTCGCCGGTGGCGCCGTCGCTGTAGATGCGGTGGGTGATCTGGTGGTAGCGGGGTTGCTTCACACCACCGATCACGTACTCGGTCGAGTCGTTGCCGTCGCCGATCTGCAGCGTGGCCGCGTGGGTGAGCCCGCCCGACATCGCGAGCGCGATGATGTCGCACTGCATGCGGGTGATCTCCTCGATGTTGGCCGGGTCGGCCACCTTCGGGGACATGAGCTCCAGCTCCTTCACGCGGGTCGCGGGGAGCTGGAGATCGAGCTTGAGCTCGAGATCGCGGATCGAGCTGAAGTGCAGGTCGAGGCGCTCGTGGTCGGCCTTGGAGAGGCCCGTGTTCTTGCGCAGTCGCCCGAGCTCGGCGCGCACGAGGTCGTTGACGCTCTTGCGTTCGTTGGCCTTGCGCGCCGCGGCCACGGAGTCCGGATCGGGCAACCCGAACAGGCGCTTGTAGGCGTTGTAGGGGTTGCGCTCGGCGGCGCGCAGGGTCTTGGCCGCGCGGTAGGAGAGGACCTCGTTGATGTATCCGCTCATGCGGCCGGCGTAGAGCGTCAGCGGCTCCTCCTGGCTGCCGTCGGCGGCCTTGGGGTTGAGCTGGCGCGCGATGAGGTTGTCGATCGACTCGCCCATGGCGAGCGACTTGTTGCCGGACGGCGTGTCGGAGACCTTGGCGGCGGTGAGGCACTGGTTGCCACCGCCCGAGTGCCCGCAGCCGTTGCCGGGGAAGGCGTATTTCACGCCCTTCACGAGCAGGAGCTTGTCGGCGTACGCGGCGAGCTCACTGACCGCGCGGGTGCTGTCCGCGGTCATCGAGGCCGTGGTCAGCGCGCCGAGCGCCGACGGCCAGAACCGATCGGGCTCGCTGCCCTCGGCCTGCGCGACGCCGTTGGCCTGCCGCACGAACACGGCGAACTTGAAGTCGGGCGACGGCCCGGCGTGCGCGCGCTTGCCGGCCCGCAGGCCCTCGAGGAACGGGAGCGCAACGACCGCGCCCCCGAGCCCGAACAGGAATCGACGACGGTCCATCACGAACCTCCTGCGGGGCGGCGAGAGAACGAGGGGGCGAGCACGAGGGTCACGATCACGTCCTTCACCGAGCCTCCTCCGAGCGATTGTCGCGCCACCCGATCCACGAGCCCGCCGTCGCCGGCGGCCGGGAAGCGGCCGTAGGTGTATTCGAGCCATTTCTGCGCGTAGCAGCCGTGCACCTGCGGCCGCGCGGCGAGCACCTTGGCGAGGGCCACGGGGCCGTCGTAGGTCTGGGCGCCGTCGGCGAACTGGTAGGTGGCCTTGGTGTCGACCGGCAAGCCGTTGTCGGTGGTGCGCCACCGGCCGGTCGCGTCGAACGACTCGAAGGCGAAGCCGATGGGGTTGATCATCGTGCCGTGGCAGCCGGCGCCGCAGGTGCCCGGACCGGTGTGCGCCTGCACCCGCTCGCGCATGGTCTTGGTGCCGGCAGACTCCTTGGGCAGGGGGGGCACGTTCATCGGCGGTGGCGGCAGGTCCGCGCAGATCACGTTCAGGTTGGTGAACACACCGCGGTGGATGGGATCGGTCTCGCGCGGCCCCGCGTTGGCCGCGAGGAACGAACCGTGCGTCAGGAAGCCCGCGCGCTGCGTCGGGTCGAGCGCGACCTTCTGGTGCTTGTCGCCGAACGTGCCGGAGAGACCGTAGACGGCAGCGAGGTCGGCGTTGACGAAGGTCTCGTTCGAGGTGAGCAGGGTCGTCAGGCCCGCGTTGCGCGCGAACACCACGTCGCGCACGAAGAGGCGCGTCTCCTCCTGCATGGCCGCCGGGATGGTGGGCTTCCAGGCCGGGAACGCGGTGGTGTCCTTGGAGATGGTCTCCACGTGCTCGAGCTGCAGCAGCTTGTGGTGGAACTCGTCGACCGCGCCCACCGCGCGCGGATCGGCGAGGAGCCGTCGCGCCTCGCGCTCGAGGCCGGCCGGGGTGAGGATCGAGCCATCCTCCGCCGCGGCGAACAGCTTGTCGTCCGGCATCGTCGCCCAGAGGGCGTAAGAGAGCTTGCTCGCGAGCTCCCACGCCGTGAGGCGCACCGTGCCGTCGGGCTGCGGCTCGCCGAGCTCCACGCGGTAGACGAAGCCCGGTGCTTGCAGCATCGCCTGCACCGTCATGCGGACGCCCGCGGCGAACCCGTCGGCCTCGCCGGTGATCGTCTTGGCGCCGAGGAAGAACGTGACGTAGGTCGCGACCTCCTCCGCCGTCAGCGGGCGACGGTAGGCGCGCTTGCCGAACGCCGTCACGAACGCCTTGGCCTTGGTGGCGTCGTCGCCCGTGAGCCCCGCCGGCACGATGCGCGCGCGGGCCGTGGCGTCGGTGGAGAAGGGCGCGGCCAGCGCGACCGCAGCCCTCTCGTAGTCCGCCCAGAGGCCCGGGGTCACGCGCAGCAGCTCGCCGTTGTTCGCGAACGTCGCGCCGGGGGGGTCGGTGGTGAAGCTCGCCGAGAGCCCGCTCGGGGCCGACAGCCCGAGCAGATCCTTGACCGTGTTCTCCCACTGCGCGTGCGAGAGCCGGGGGAAGCGCGTCGAGTCGACGAGCTGCTCGGGCCGTTCACCGGGCCCACCGACGCCCTGGCCGTCGTCCTTGCCACCGATCGATCCGCTGCCGCAGCCGATCGCCGTCGCCGCTCCTGCGAGCGACGCGACGACGACCCAGGCCCGAGGGAGGAAACGCATGCCTCCACAGGTTCAGTTTCCGTACCGTCGTGACTTCGGGTCATCAGAGGCCGCCCTCACGGTACGACGTCCGCTCTCACGGTCTACGGCCGCGTCGATCGGGAAAATCAAGCGTCACGAGCGGATGACAGGTCGGGGAACGCAGGCCCCAGCCCATTGTGGACCGCGTGTGGGCTCGAGCCCCCAGCGTCGGGGGGCTGCGCCCTCACCTATGCTGGAGCCATGCAGAGACGCGCGTGTCTGTGGCTCGTGCTCGCGGGGTGCGCCCGCACCGGGACGGAGTCGACCGTGACGGCCGGTGCTCCGTCGCTCGCGCCGTCGTCGTCCACTTCGGCCTCGAGCGCGCCGGCCATCGCCTCCACCTCTGCCCCACCTCCCTTTCCCAGCGAGGCGGTGTCGGTCGCGACGCCCCCGCCGCCGGCACGCGCCTTCACCGACGGCGGCACCGTCACGTTCCAGCCAGGCGTCGCCCTCAAGCAGCGACGACTCGCCAAGCGCATGATCTGGGGCGGCACCTCGGCCGACGGCGTGGTCTCGGTGCTCGGCTTCGACATGAAGGGCCTCGTCCTGACGGCCAAGAAGCCCGATGGCGTGGCCTTCCCCGCGGCGCACGTCGCCCGGACCACGTTCGCCAGCGACGGCAGCCGCGTCGCGGTGCTCCAGTACCTCGGCGCCCTGATCGTGCTCGACACGGTCACGGGGGCGGTGGTGCGCGAGCGCAGCGGCGCGCTCGAGTGCGACGCGCGGTTCCTCGATGCAGGCCACCTGCGGCTGCACGAGGAGAGCAAGGACAAGACCGCGCGCCTCTACGACTTCGATCTCGCCACCGGGCAAGCGACGCCGCTCTCGGCCAAGCGGCGCGTGTCGCACTGCACGGCGAGCCTCGACGCCAAGACCTGGTTGCTCCACGACGAGTACGCGAAGGACGCGCGGGTGGCGGTGCTGCGCGTGGCCACGCCCACCACCCTCGAGGCGTTGCTGAAGGTCGACGGAGACGGCGCCGTGCTCTCCCCGATCGCCGATCGCGCGTGCTTCTACGACCAGGGCAACGTGCGCTGCGTGCGCGCCGACCACGGGGAGGAGCGGGTGGCCTCGGGGCTCTCGGGGGCGAGCCTCGAGTTCGACGACACCGGGGCCCGCATGCTCATCCAGGGCTCGTTCCTCGACGCGAAGGAGGAGCCGCGGTCGATCCTCCTGCTGGTCGACTTCGCGAGCGGGACCGTGCGCAAGCTCGTGGGCCCGACGCTGACCTCGGGCGGCAGCGTGCACCTGATGTCGGGGGGCCAGGTGGTCGCGACGGGCAGCGCCGGTGGTGTCACGGCGTTCGACGTCGAGGGCAAGCGTCGCCACGCGCTCGCGCACCCCGCGATGTACAGCGTGCACGCGGTGGCGGGGGCGCCGCACAAGCTGGTCGGCGAGGAGGACAACGGCGGCGACCCGTACCTGCTCGAATTCTGAAGTACCATCTCTTCCGTGAAGCGCCCCCTCCTCGCCCTCGCGCTCCTGGCCGCGTGTTCGTCCACCGATCCCGCCCCCTCGAGCGTCGACACGGGTCTCACCGACGGCGCGACCGACGACGCCGCGCCCAAGCCGCCGATCGATCCGAAGCTGTTCGACTGCACCGCGCCGAAGCTCCCGGCGCGCAAGGCCTCGGCCACCCCCGAAGCGTGCTTGCGCGACCCCAAGTGCAAGACCCGCCTCGTCAGCGGCCACCGCGGCGCGGGCGGTGATCTCGGTCGCATCGCCCCCGAGGACACGCTCGCCGCCTACCGCGCCGCCATCGTGATGGGGCTCGATCTGGTCGAGACCGATCCGCGCCCGACCAAGGACGGGATCCTCGTCAACCTGCACGACCCCACGGTGGACCGGACGACGAACGGGAAGGGCAACGCCGCGGACATGACCTTCGCGGAGCTGCGCGCCCTCACCCTGAAGACCGGCGAGCTGCAGGGGGACTTCTCCTGCGAGAAGATCCCGACGCTGGTGGAGCTGCTCACCCTGTGCAAGGGCCGGGCGATGGTGCTGATCGACGCCAACAAGACCGACCGCGTCGACCTGCTCGTGGCCGCGATCAAGGAGGCGGGCGCCCTCGACTGGGCGGTGTTCGACACGTCGGGCCTCGACAAGATCGACCAGGCGCTGCTCCTCGAGCCCAAGCTCATGATCATGCCGCGCATCGAGGACGCGGCCTCGGCCCCCGCGATCCTGGCCCGCTACAAGGACCACCTGCCGGTGCTGGTCGAGATCGACGCCAAGCTGTTCCCGACCACCGTCGATCTCGTGCACGCGGCCGGCACTCGGACCTTCACCGACGTGTTCACCACCGACGTCGGGGTCAAGCTCGGTTCGCCGGCCAGCCAGTACCTGCTCACCTACGACAAAGGCGCCGACGTCGTGCAGACCGATCTGCCCGACCTGGTGCTCGGCGCCCTCGGTCGCGCGCCCTGAGGCTGTGTGCCCTGACTTTCGGGCTCACGGTGTTGCTTTGTTCGCCCTACGTGCCGCCGCTACGGCGCTGCGCCCCTTCGCGACGTCACTTTCGGGCTCACGGTGTTGCTTTGTTCGCCCTACGTGCCGCCGCTACGGCGCTGCGCCCCTTCGCGACGTCACTTTCGGGCTCACCAGTAGCCGTTCGCGGTGTCGTACGCGTAGGCCGTCCACTGGCTCCGACTCAGCTGACCGTACCGCACCGAGTCGTAGCTGAAGTCGGCGTCGAGCTTGGCCGCGCTGACCCCGATGACGAGGTTGCCCGCAGGCAGCCCGAGCTCGGGCTTGGCGCTGAAATCGGGCAAGGTGACCGAGCGGGTGTCGCCGGGCAGGACGATGGTCCACTGGGTGGAGCCGTCGACCGCGCCGACGCCGACGACGATCACGTCGGCCACGCCGGTCGGCAGATCGAACGAGACGGTGCGGCCGTCCCACGGCTTGTCGACGGCCGGCGAGGTGAGGCGGGGCAGCGCGAGGAACGGACCGATCGACACCGTCTTGCCGGCTACGCGGTGCTTCTGCTTGTTCACCGCGGTGAGCGGCGCCGCCAGGTAGCTGCCGGTGCTGGCCTCGACGGTCGCGACGTAGCTCGACGAGGCGAGGGCGCCGAGCAGGGGCGGCACGCCCACGAAGGAGACCGGCCCGCCGAGCGGGAGCAGCGCGTCCTTGCTGCCGTTGGGGAGCAGCATGTAGCCGCCGCCGACGTCGATCGCGAGGCTCGCGCGGATGCGATCGGGGCCGCGGGCGGTCTTGCCGAGGCCGACGAGGTCGTGGTCGACCTCGGCGGTGAACGTGCCGGTCATCGGGATGAACACGCGGTCGATGACGCCGCCACCCGGGATGCCCACGCCACGCACGAGGCCGTAGACGTAGGGGTCGAACGTGGCCTGCTTGCCCTCGGGACGGTCCTCGATGCCGGCGACCGCGTAGAGCGTGGTGATGCCGGGCAGGGTGTTGAAGATGAACTGGTAGCCCACGGAGCCGGGTGAGGTCTCGGTGGTGGCCTGCTCGGGCGCCGGCAGCGTGAAGCGCGAGAGGTTGCTGCTCGACGCCGCGAACACATAGGCCGCCTTGCGCTGGGTCTTGCTCTTGGGATCGGGGACACCCTTCCAGCCGCCGCGCTTGAACTCCACCCCGATCGGCCACACGAGCTCGCCGACCGCGCTCCCGAGCTCCTTGACCTTGCCACCGGTGGGCGGCGGCTCGCCCTCGGGCGAGATGCAGGCGACGCTCATGACGGGGTTGAGGTAGGCGGTCACGCTGCGCACCTTCACGCCGTCGAACGTGGTCGGCTGGATGCACTTCTTGGTGATGGTCACGGTGACCGGCGCAGGGGGCGGCGCGGCGAAGGACGCGACGCCCGAGACGCTGGTCTTGGCGGTCTGGATCGAGCCGTCGCTGCCGCGCACGACCACGGTGGCCTCGGGGAGGAGGTCGCCGTTGGGGTTGACGAGCGCGATGACCTTCAGCTCGCCCGGCAGCTTGTCGCCGGCGAGGCCGCCGCGGTACCCGTCGGTGGTGTCCGCGTAGGTGTAGGCGTCCCGCGCGCTCACCACGACGGTGTCGGGCGTGGTGATGCTGATCGCCTTCACGCCCGGCGTGCCCGCCGGCGCGACGCAGGTGAGGTGGGTCTCGTCCTTGACCGCGAGGTCGCCGCACGGCTTGCCGTCGATGGTGGCGGTGGTGCCCGCGACCCACTTGGTGCCGCGCCCGGTGAGGGTGATCAGCGTGCCACCCGTGGTCGCCCCGCTCGCCGGGTCGGCGTAGAACGAGTCGTAGGTGAAGCCGCCGCTCAGGAAGGCGGTCTGGCCGGTGGGGACGTCGATCATCTCGACGTCGGCGGGTCCCGGCTCGCCGGGCGGCGTGAGCACCTGGACGTGCAGCGGATCGCTCGCCACGACGGTGGTGGGGTCGACCTCGACGCCGCCGATCTTCACCCGCGTCTTGGAGGAGAAGCCTCGCCCGCGGATCTCGATCCGGGTGCCGCCGGTGTACGGACCGTGGGAGGCCTGGACGCCGAACACCGCGTAGGGTGCGCCGCCGTCGAGATCGATGGGGCCGCTGCCGTCGTCGATCGAGCTGCCGTCGCCCGGGTCGAGGCCTCCCGGGCCGGTGTCGCTACGCCCGCCGAGATCCCGCGGCGCGGCGCACGCGACGAGCAAGAAGGGCGCGAGCGCCGACGCAAGGGAAGCAGCCAAGCGCATGGCCGGAGAGTACGGCATGGACGGGCGCGAGGCCACCCGAGGGGACGACCCGGCAAGGAAGAGCCGCGAGCCCCGTAACCGCCGCGTGACAGCCGGGAGAATCCTTCCATCGCGCTTGCTCGACACCGATCGGTTTGCGATGGTGGGCCGATGCGTCCTCAACTCCTCCTGTGGTCGATCGTCGCCGTCGGCGGCATCGCGGGTGCGGTGTCGTGCTCCTCCGCCTCGGGCGGGGACGATCCGCTCGACCCCGGCACGGACGGCGGCGCCGACGGTCTCACCGACGGTGGCTTCGTGCTCGACGGAGACAAAGCCGAGATCTCCTCCCTGGCGCTCGATCCCGCGACCGCGACCCTCGAGGTCGACGTGGGCGTGCCCGCCAAGGCCACCTTCAAGCTGATGGGGACCCACGCCGACGGAACCAAGGAGGAGCTGGTCGACGGCGTGTCGTGGTCGGCGACCGAGCCGGCCATCGGCGACCTCGCGCCCGGCGTGTTCACCGCCAACGGGACGCTCGGCGGCACCGTCGCGATCAAGGCCACCTACAAGGGCAAGACGGCATCGGCCTCGCTCGTCGTGAAGCTCAAGGTCCGCTTCGACGATGCGACCCTCGACGACCCGAGCAAGGACGCCCTCAAGAAGGCGACCACCACCGACGGCACGATCAAGTGGGCCTACCCCTACGACGACACGGTGTTCCCCCGCGGCCTGACCGGCCCCACGCTGATGTGGAACAACGGCCTCGCGAGCGACGGCTATCGCATCGCCCTCGAGTCGGCGACGTTCAGCTACGAGGGTTTCACCAAGGTGCCCACGCCTTCGCGCTGGGCGTTCCCCGAGAAGGTGTGGCAGCAGTTCACCGAGTCGACCAGCGGCGCGGCCACCCTCACCGTCTCGCGCTACGCGGCCGGCGTGACCACCGTCGCGACCAAGCTCGCGTGGAAGGTCGCGCCCGCCAGCATGAAGGGGACCATCTACTACTGGTCCAACCGTGAGGGCCGCGTGCTGCGCATCAAGCCCGGCGCCGCCGCGCCCGACGACTTCAGCGCCGCGGTGCTCCCCAAGTCGGCCACGCTCGAGGACGGCCCGCACGACTGCACCATGACCTGCCACCGCGTGAGCGCCGACGGCTCCACCCTCATCAGCGGCGGCGACGTCTTCGGCGGCAGCTACGATCTCGCCAAGAACGCCCCCCGCTACTCGCTCGCCCCCGCCACCACGGCGGCACGGCGCGCGTGGCACTTCGCGGGCATCAACCCCAACGGCAAGTACGTCGTCACCAACGGCAACGGCACGGGTGGGCTGTTCGCGAGCGCCGACGGCTCGGCCATCCCTGGCACCGGCCTCGAGGGGATACCCACCTGGTACCCGACCTTCGCACCGACCGGGAAGAAGCTGTTCTTCGTCGACTTCGCCAAGCCCGAGACCAGCAACTCACTGTTCTCGTTCGACTTCGACGAGCCGTCGCGCAAGTTCTCGGCGCGCAAGCTCCTCGTGTCTTCGGGGGGCGTGCCCTCGCTGCCGGCCATCGCGTACCCGACCGGCACGCCGGACGGCAACTGGGTGGTCTACCAGCGGGCGAGCAAGAACGCCGACACGCGGGGGGACTGCATCCCAGGCAAGCCCGCGTGCGAGTACAACAACCGCGCCGACCTCTACATGTCGTCGGCGGTGGACTCGCTGCCCGAGATCCCGCTGGCCAAGCTGAACGGCACCGGCTACCCGTTCGCCGCCGGGGCGCGTGACGCGCAGTGGAACTTCGAGCCCACCTTCGCGCCGGTGGCGGCCGGTGGGTATTTCTGGATCGTGTTCACGACCCGCCGCACCTACGGCAACGCGTACGACGGCGTCGGGCCGTCCGATCCGACCAACGTGAAGCAGCTCTGGGTCGCCGCGATCGACAACACCATCACCTCCGGCAAGGACCCGAGCCACGCCGCGTTCCGGCTGCCGGGGCAGGCGCTGACCTACGCGGGCGGCAACTCGCTCAACATGAGCGGCTTCTGGGCCCTCGAGCCCTGCAAGAGCGAGGGCATCACCTGCACCGCGGGCTCTGACTGCTGCGGCGGCTTCTGCGAGAAGAAGGCTGGCGCGGCGACCGGCACCTGCACCCCGACCAAGCCGGCGTGCTCGGCCGACGGCGACAAGTGCGACAAGGACGACGACTGCTGCAACAAGGGCGTCGGCGCCCGCTGCCTCGGCGGTTTCTGCGCCGAGAAGCCGCCGGCCTGACCGTGTAAGGTGGGGCCTCTGGGCTCGTTCTCCCGCGACCCATGCGCCTCGCCCTCGCCCTCCTCCTCCTCGTCGCAGCCCCCGCGGTCCGCGCCGACGACGGGGTGGGCACGCGGCGACTGTTCACCCCGAGCCACGAGCTCGGCGTGGTGGGCGGCTCGACGGGCCTCCTGATCGGCGCCGGCGCGCCGCGACCGAGCCTGGTCGGCGTCTCCTACGAAGAGAACGCCGGGGTGGTCGGGGAGTTCCTCGTGTACGGCCTCGCGCGCTTGCTCCACCTGAGCTCCGCGAGTCCCTCGCACGAGCGGCGCACGTTCAGCACGCACCTCTCTCTGCGGGGCTACTTCCCGGTCGGAGAGGGGTACGCGAGCGGCGGCGAGGTCTCGTTCGGCGGCAACCTGCGCCTGTTCGAGGTGCAGGAGCTCGGGCCGATGGCGCTGTCGTTCGCGGTCCGCATCGGCTTCCTCTCCGACGGCGCGCGGCAGGCCGCGATGGACGCCCTCACCCTGCGCATGCACGCGCCGGTCTTCGCCGAGGTGTCGATGTTCATGCAGTTCGACGCCAACCTCTACGCGCTGATCGACAGCGAGAAGATCCGCCAGTGGTGGCGCCCGAGCCCGCTGACGCTGGGGTTCCAGTACGACGTCTCGCGCCTGCTCTGGCTCCGCGCAGAGGGCTCGTTCGTCTTCCGCGACGTGGCCGGCCAGGTCAGCGGCGGCCTTCGGCTCTGAGCCCGCCGCCCTAGATGCGCTCGACGCTCACGACGCCCTGCACCTTGGTCAGCGCGCGCATCACGCCCTTGAGCTGGTTCAGGTCGCCGATCTCGAAGGTGAACATGTTCACCGCGCGGCCGTCGGGGTCGGCGCGACAGTTGGCCTCGGTGATGTTCACGTTCATGCCGTGGAACGTGCTCCCCACCGTGGCGAGGATGCCGGGCCGGTTGGCCGTCACCACCTTGAGCTGCACCGGGCGGTTGATCTTCGCCTTGCTGTCCCAGCTGATCTCGACGCGTCGGTCCGGGTCGGCCTCGAAGCCCTTGGCGCACCCGCGGCGGTGCACGGTGATGCCACGCCCGCGGGTGATGAAGCCCATGATCTCGTCGCCCGGGAGCGGGTTGCAACACCGCGCGTAGCGGACGAGGATGTCGTCGATGCCGGAGAGGCGGATGCCGCCCTCGTCCTTGCCGGTGATGCGGCGCACCACGCGCTCGACCAGGCCCTCGCGCACCGCGGCCGGCGCCGCCTGGAACGTGCCGCTCTCGGTCTTGGGAGCGAGCTCGTCGATGACCTGCTGGGGGCTGGTCTTGCCGTAGCCGAGCGAGATGTAGAGCTCGTCGAGCGAGGACATCTTGAGCGACTCGAGGAGCACCCGCACCTCGACCGCGTTCTTGGTGAGCTTGGAGAGGCTGATGCCGCTCTTGTGCAGTTCGCGCTCGAGCAGCTCCTCGCCGAGGTTCTTGCTGCGGTCGCGCTCCTCTTGCCGCACGACGTTGCGGATCTTGCCCCGCGCGCGCGAGGTGACCACGAAGTCGAGCCAGTCCTTGCTCGGCTGCTGGTTGGGGCTCGTGAGGATCTCGACCGCGTCGCCGTTGCGCAGCTTGTAGCGGAGCGGGACGATCGCGCCGTTCACGCGGGCGCCCGTGCAGTGGTCGCCGACCTGGGTGTGCACGGCGTAGGCGAAGTCGACCGGGGTCGCGCCACGGGGGAACACGCGCACCTCGCCCTTGGGGGTGAAGACGTAGACCTCCTCCTGGAACAGGTCGACCTTCACCGAGTCGATGAACTCGGCCGGGTCCTTGAGCTCCTTCTGGAACTCCATCAGCTGGCGGAGCCAGGCGAACTTCTTCGCCTCTTCTTCGATGACCCCGGAGCCCTGCTGCCCGCGCTCCTTGTACCGCCAGTGCGCCGCGATGCCGAGCTCGGCCACCCGGTGCATCTCGTGGGTGCGGATCTGGATCTCGATGCGCTCGTGGTTGGGCCCGATGACCGTCGTGTGGAGCGACTGGTACATGTTGGGCTTGGGCAGCGCGACGTAGTCCTTGAAGCGGCCCGGCACCGGGGTCCACTTGCTGTGCATGACGCCGAGCGCGGCGTAGCAATCGGCGACCGACTCGGTGAGCACGCGGAACGCGAGCACGTCGTAGACCTGCTCGTAGTCGCACTGCTGCGCCTTCATCTTGCGGAAGATCGAGTAGAGGTGCTTGCTGCGGCCGGTGACCTTGACCGCGAACCCGTGCTCGGCGAGCCGCGCCTCGATCTGCTTGCACACGTCGCTGATGTACTGCGCCTGCTCGGTGCGCGACTTGTCGACCTTGGTGGCGAGCTCGGCGAACACGTCGGGCTCGAGGTAGCGGAAGCCGAGGTCTTCGAGCTCGCTCTTCATCCAGCTGATGCCGAGCCGGTTGGCGAGCGGGCCGTAGATCTCCATGGTCTCGCGCGAGATGCGCTCCTGCGCCTCGGGCTTCATCGAGTCCATGGTGCGCATGTTGTCGAGCCGGTCGCCCAGCTTGATCACCAGCACCCGGATGTCGCGCGCCATCGCGACGAGCATCTTGCGGAAGTTCTCGGCCTGCTTGTCCTCCTTGGACTGGAAGGTCAGGTTGCCGAGCTTGGTGACGCCGTCGACCAGCTCGGCGACCTCCTTGCCGAACTCCTTCTCGAGGACGTCGACGCCGAAGGGGGTGTCCTCGGCCACGTCGTGCAAGAGGCCCGCGCAGATGCTCGCGGTGTCGAGGCGCAGCTCGGTCAGGATCTGCGCGACGGACGCGGGGTGGATGAAGTACGGGTCGCCGCTCTTGCGCTTCTGGCCTTGGTGCGCCTTCTCGCCGAACTCCCAGGCCCGGCGCAGCAGGTCGGCGTCCGCGCTCGGGTGGTAGCTGCGGACACGCGCGATCAGGTCTTCTACGGATGGCGACATCTCGGTTGGCGACGGCTCCAGAGGGATTTCAACACGCGCAGACGGTTTCGGCAACGTAACGACGACGCGTCGACGCGCCACATTCACCCCTTGCCGCGCTTCGAATGGGGCCTCGTCGTCCCCAGCTGCGATTGTCGTCGCGTCTCGACAATTGGCCTGACCGTCGCTCGGCGAATTCGCGAACTTGTAAGCGCGCGCTGACAACGGCCGCGCGCGGTCGCACCCACTCGCACTAGCCACCCGCGCAGGTGGCCCGGAACGTCCAGCCTGCGCCCTGCGCCTCAGCCCTGGGGCGTGGTCGGGGCGGCGCCCAGCTTCTTCTCTTCGCTCGGCGGCGGCGGCGGAGTCTTGGGCTGCTCCTTGGGCTCCTCTTTCTCCTTGGGAGTGGAGCCTTCCTTGAGCTTGTAAGGACGCGCGTTGGTCGTGGAGCAGCGCTGGTCGTCGCGGTGGAACTCCCAGTGCAGGTAGACGTAGCCGTCGGGGCTCACGATCTCTTCGGGCGCCTTGCCGAACGGCCCCGCGCGCTCCACGGCGTCGAGCGCGGCCACGTCGAACATCGTGACGCCGGAGAGCTTGACGATGCCGAGGTGGTGGATCGTGCCATCGGGCTTGAGGACGATCTCCATGTGCGTCACGAGCTTCATGTCGTTCAGCGGGTGCGTGGACGGGAAATCGCCCAGCGACTCGATGAACTGATCGCCGAAGATCGGGTGGATGCGCAGGTGGATCTTGGAGAGGTAGGTGGCGAACGGCGCGGCCGCGGTGCCGAGGTTGGTCTGGTTGCCGGGCTTGACCCACGGGACGTAGTTCTCGATCGCGCTCTTCCAGTGGGCGAGATCGCCGCTCTTCCAGGAGCCCTTGTGCTGCGAGAGCTTGGTCGCGGCCTCGACCTTCTTGAGCTTGTCGAGCTCGTCCATCCCGACAGCGGCCTGCAGGACCTTCTCGTCGATGGCGATGGAGGGCTTGCCGTTGTCGCCCTTGGCGCCGAAGCCGAGCCCGCCCACCCACTTGGGGCCACCTGCCTTCCCGAGCTGGGGCAGCACCTTGGCCTTGCCGTCGCCGGTGCCCGGCGCGGTCTTCTTCGGGTTGGCGGCCACGGCCGAACCCGCGGTGGCGGGCGGCACGGTGAAGCTGCCGTCCGGTCCCTTCAGCAGATCGGGAGAACCTGGCGCCGGGGTCTTCGAGCCCTTGCCGTCGGAGCCCGCGACCGGCGGCTTGCCGTTGTCCTGCTTGGGGCCCTTGCCGTCGGCGGTGGGGTCCAGCTTCTTGTCGTCGCCCTTGGGCTTGCCGATCTTGGCGACCTCCGGCGGAGGCTTCACCACCGGCACCGGCGCGGCGCCGGTCGGCACCACGTTGGGCGCGACGTCGACCCCCGGTCGATCGGCGTCGTGCGCGATCTTGTCCTTGTCGCTGTCGCCCGGCTTGAGCTCGGGTGGCCCCTGGTGCGTGCCGGGAGAAGGGTCCTTGGCGTTCTCGATCACCGAGGTGATGGTCGCCTGGGTCTCCTCGCCTGGCTTGACGTGATGGCTCTTGTCGGCCTGGAGCTTGGCGTCGGGGTTCGGCTGCTCGTCCTTGTCGTTGTGCTGCTGGACGCTGGTCTTCTTGTCGTCCTTCGGGAGAGGCGGTGGGGGATCGGCCTTGGCGAGGAGCGGCGGCGTGGGTGGCGGCGGCGGCTTCTGCGGGTCCGCCTTGGGTGGCTCCTTCGGCTTGTCCTTGTCCTTCTTCTTCTTGTCGAGCGTCGGATCCGGCTTCTCCTTCTCGTCGGGGACCGGCTGCTCCTTGGCGACATCGGGCTCGGCCGCCTCGTCCGCCTTCGGCGCCTCGGGCGCGGGCGGGGTGTCGGCGCTCCCCAGCGTGAAGTCGATGACGGTGGGACCCGGATCGGGATCCGCGACGTCACGCGCAGCGGAGCGGAGCTTGAGCTCGCTCTCGCGCAGCGTGACCATGCGCTCTGCTTGCTCGCCGGTCGCCAGGTGCAGCACCGCGGCCGCGCACACCCACAGGACGACGGGGATGTGGGAGTCGCGGAGACGCACAGGAAAACGGTAACCCTTCGCGGCTGCCCTCGCAAACCTGCGTTTTGCACCACCCCGTCGGCGGGAGGGGCGGGAATAACCTCAGAAGTTACGTGTTTCGGGCTCTTCCAGCCGGGTGAGCACCTCGGCGAGGGCGTCCTTGGCCTTCTCGAGCGAGGACCGATCGGCGGTCCATTTCTCCTCGGCACGGCTGAGGCGGCCGCTGGTCTCGTCCAGACGGCGGCGGAGCGCCTCGAGGTCGCGCTCCAGGTCGGAGACCTTGCCCCGCAGGGAGGTCTCGACGCTGGCTGCGTGGGCCTTCTCGCTGGAGAGCTCGTTCTCGAGGGTGGCGATGCGCTCGTCGCGCGTGCCGACCTCGGACGCACGGCGCGCCTCGGCCTCTTCGATCGCCTGCCGCTTCTCGGCCTCGGCACGCTCGACGGCGGTGCGACGCTCCTGCTCGGCGGCGGCGACCGCCTTGTCCCGATCGGCCTCGGCGGCCGCCACGGCGTCGCGCTTGTCGGCCAGCGCGGCCTCGACGGCCTCGGTCTTGGCCTTCTCGGCGGCCTCGATGGCGCTCTTCTTCTCGGCCTCGGCCGCGGCGATGCCGTCGAACTTCTCGTTCTCGGCTTCCTCCAGGGCCTTGGCCTTGGCGCGCTCGGCGGCCTCGATGGCCTCACGCTTCTCGTTCTCGGCGGCCGCGATGGCTTCGGCCTTGGCCTTCTCGGCGGCCTCGATGGCCTCGCGCTTCTCGGTCTGTGCGGCCTCGACGGCGTCGGCCTTGGCCTTCTCGGCGGCCTCGATGGCCTCGCGCTTCTCGGTTTGTGCGGCCTCGACGGCGTCGGTCTTGGCCTTCTCGGCGGCCGCGACGGCCTCGCGCTGCTCGGCCTGTGCGGCCTCGACGGCGTCGGCCTTGGCCTTCTCGGCGGCCTCGACCGCCTCGCGCTTCTCGGTCTGCGCGGCCTCGACGGCGTCGGTCTTGGCCTTCTCGGCGGTCTCGATGGCCTCGCGCTTCTCGGCCTGTGCGGCCTCGACAGCCTCGGCCTTGGCCTTCTCGGCGGCCTCGATGGCCTCGCGCTTCTCGGCCTGCGCGGCCTCGACGGCCTCGGTCTTGGCCTTCTCGGCGGCCTCGACGGCCGCGCGCTTCTCGGCCTCGATCGCCGCGACGGCCTCGTCGCGCTCGGTCTTCGCGCGGGCGAGCGCCTCGGTCTTGTCGACTTCCGCGGCCTCGAGCGCCGCCTTCTTCTCGGCCTCGGCGGTGGAGACGCGGCGGTCGGCTTCGTCCTTCGCCGCGGCGAGGGCGGCGGTGTGCGTGGCCTCGAGCGCGCGCGCCTGCTCGGCGAGGGCGTCGGCCTTCTCCTTGGCGGCGTTCTCGAGCGCGGTCGCGAGGGCGGCAGCCGCGGCGGTCGCCTCGGCGGCCCGCGCGGACTTCTCGGTCTCGAGCGACTTGCGCTCCTCGGCGAGCAGCTTCTCGAGCTCCTCGCCCTCGGCCTTGGCGCGCTCGAAGCGCTTGCTGTAGTCGTCGGCGCGCTTGCTCGCGAGGTCCTTGTCGCCCTCGAGCACCGTGACGGTCTTGGTGAGCTCGGTGATCTGCCGCGCCTGGTCGCCGCTCTTCTCGTCGAGCTCCACGTTGGTGCGCTCGAGGGCGAACAGCTTGTCCTTGAGGTCGAGCACGCCCTTCTCGTGGGCGTTGATCTGATCCTTGAGGCCGAGGATCTCCTTGTCCTTCTTGTTGAGCGTCTCGCGCAGCTCGAGGAAGTCGCGGGTGGAGACACCCGCGGGGCGCGCGCCCGCGGCGGGCGGGACCACCGAGGCCGGACGCTTGGCGGCGGTGAGCTCCTTCTGGAGGCGCTGGGTCTCTTCTTCGAGCAGCGAGATGCGCTGGGCGGCGGCCTGCAGCTCACCGTCGTCCTTGGTGGAGGCGGCGTTGCGGGCTGCGTCGAGCTCGGCGGCGAGGCGCGCGGCCTCGCTCGCCGCAGCGGCCTTCTGCGCGTCGAGGGCGGCACGGAGCTCCTCGACCGTGGCCTCGGCGAGGCGTCGCGCGTCCTCTTGCACCGAGGTGTCGCGCGCACCGGAGCGGGCGTCGGCGAGGTCGGCCTCGAGCGTGGCGACCCGGGCGTGTCCGGCTTCTGCCTCGCTCGCGCGACGCTGGGCCTCGGCCTTGGCGGCCGCGAGCTCACCCTCGAGCGCGGCGGCGACGCCGCGGAGGCGATCGATCTCGGCGTCGTCGCGGACCACCACGGGTGCGGGGGCCGCGGCCGGTGCTGCCGGAGGGGGCGGGGTCTTGGCCCTGGCCGGCGCGGCGGACTTCTTCTTCCCGGCCGGCGCCTCGCCGCCGAGCAGGTTGTCGAACGCGGCGTCCGCGAACGCGTCCATCTCTGCGTCGGTCTCCATCGGCCGCGGCGCATCACGCCGCGTGCGCGCGGCGAACTGCTCGCGGATGGCCGAGGGCAGCTGCCCGACCTGGGTCATGTCGTTCTCGTCGTCGAGATCTCCGACGACGATCTCCTCCTCGATGAGGATGTCCTCGCCGCCCGACGCCGGCCCGCCGCCGCCGAGGCTCGGGAGGAGCGCCTGCATGTGCTGCAGGAGCTCGCCGAACGCGATCGGCTTGTGGACGTAGTCCTCGGCGCGCGTGCGCAGCTTCTTGTGCTGCTCGAACGTCTCCTCCGACGACTCGCTCGACATGATGAGGAGCGGGACGTCCTTGAGGCCCGGGTCCTTCTTCAGCTTGTTGCACACCGAGAAGCCGTTCATGCGCGGCAGCTCGATGGACAGCAGGATGAGGTCGGGCCGCTCCGAGGCCGCTTGCGCGAGCCCCGCGTTGCCGTCGTCGACGACGGTGACGTTGCAACCCATGCGGGTGAGCTCTCGGCGCAGCTCGGAGGCGAAGTTGGCGTCGTGCTCGAAGACGAGGACCTTCGTGCTCATTCGGTGGGGAGCGAACGTATCAGCACGAACCGGGAAAGGTCACGTTCGACGCAGTCGGGCCTCCGTCGGCGCGTGCCGCGGGCGAGAACGCCCGGAAAACCGGTGGATTCGTCGGGTCAGGTCGGCGGGACCGTGAGACGCAGGTTCAGGCCGAGGGACCACATGCCATAGCCCTTGGACGCGGTGAGGCGCCGGTTGGCCTCGGCGTCGGTGCACTCGCTGACGCCGGAGGTCGCGCCGGGCACGGAGATCTTCAAGCAGCCCCCGACCCCGAAGACGGGCGCGTACTGGAACGACAGCCCCGCCGCGAGCACGGGGATGATCTTGTAGTCCACGCCCAGGGTGATCGGCACGGCGACCCCGTGGTGCTCGAGCGTGTACTCGCCCTTCATGGGGCCGGCCGTGGTGGCGACGCTCCCGTTCCACTTCTGGGAGTCGTAGACGTAGGCGACGCCGAGCCCGAGCCAGGGCTCCACGATCGGGACGATGGGCACGTAGACCCGCACGTACGGGCCGGCCATCTGCGCGCCGCGCGAGAGCGACTCGTGGGTCTGGTCGCTGGTCGCCGAGCTCGAGCGGATGCCGCCCATGAACCCGGCCGACACCCAGCTGGAGAAGCGGACGCCGAGGTACGCCTGGAGGTTGAGGCCCCCGCCGTAGGGCTTGTAGGTCTGGTTGTAGAGCGGGTCGGGGTCGGCGAGCTTCACGGCGCCCGAGGGCTCGTACACGGTGGGTGAGCTGTCCCCCGCGCCGCCGTACGCCGGGCGCAGGGTGGCTTCGAAGCTGGCCGCGTCGGCCGCAGAGGCGACCAGCACGACGGGGAGGGCGGCGAGGATCGACAGGGTGCGGGCGTTCATGGCGCGCGGCGATAGCAGGACACGTGCCGCGCCGGCAGGGCCGCACGAGGACCGTGACCACCCTCCGGGGTGCGAACCAGGGGTGTCGTCGCGTTGCGTCACCGTGCTCGGCACTTCCCTCCTCCCGACGGCGCCCCTATCGCCTGGGCCATCGCCACCACCGACCTCGACCCTGCCGCGGCCCGCCCCGCCTTTCGCGCGAGCAAGAAGCGCCCGTGGGGTCGCATCCTCTTCCTGCTGGCCCTCGCCGGGGTCGTCGCCGTCGTCGTGGCCGGCCGGCTGCGCCCCAAGCCGGTCACGGTCACGCCGCTCGCCCGCGGGACGGCGGTCGATGCCGTCTACGCCACGGGTTCGGTGGAGGCCCTCGACCGGGTGGTGGTCAAGGCCAAGACCAGCGGCTCGCTCCTCGAGCTCAAGGTCAAGGAGGGCGACAAGGTGAAGAAGGGCGACCTCCTCGCCATCATCGACTCGCCCACCCTCAAGTTCGAGCTCGCCAAGGGCAAGGCCGATCTGTGGGCCGCCTCGAGCCAGGCCGGCGTGAGCGCGCCGCAGATCGCCGTCGTGGACGCCCAGATCAAGGCCACCCAGGCCCAGATCGACAACGCGAAGTCCGACCGCGATCGGCTCACGAAGCTGGTCGCGAGCGGCACCGCCACGCAGGTGGAGCTCGACAAGGCGACGACCGCCCTGTCCACCCTCGAGTCCACGCTCGCCGCCCAGCAGGCCCAGCGCAAGTCGTTGCTCATCGACCTCGGCGCCCGCGCGCAGGGGTCGAGCGCCGCCGTCGACTCGCTGAACGCGCGCCTCTCCGACACCGAGGTGCGCGCGCCGATGGACGGGGTGGTGCTCGGCAAGAACGTGGAGCTCGGCGAGGTGGTGATGCTCAACCAGCCGCTGCTGCGGCTCGGCAGCGTCGACCGCCTGGTGCTCGAGTGCCCGATCGACGAGGCCGACATCGGGCGGGTCACCCTCGGCAAGCCGGCCGCCGTGTCGCTCTACGCGTTCCCCGGGCGCACGTTCAACGGGTTGGTGTTCGAGATCCTCCCCGACGCGGACCGCAGCAAGAAGAGCTTCCTCACCAAGATCAAGCTCACCGACGCGCCCGAGGGCCTGCGCAGCGGGATGAGCGCCGAGGTGAACGTGATCATCGAGGAGCGCAAGAACGCGCTGCTCGGCCCGGCCGAGGCCATCGACGCGCAGGGCTTCGCGTGGGTCGTCACCAACGGGCGGGTGGAGAAGCGCAAGCTCGGGGTCGGCGTGCGCGACATGCTGCACGTGGAGATCCTGGGTGGCGCCGGCGACGGCGACCAGGTGGTGGTGCTGGGGGCCGAGCTGCTCGCGCCCGGCACCAAGGTCGCGCCCACGGTCAAGCTCGGCGACCCGAACGTGCAGCCCTCGGCGCGCCCGAAGGCCGGGATCTAGGGCGTGGCGGCCTCGGCGGCGTCGATCGCGCGGCCGCGGCGCTCCCGGGCGCCGCTGCTCTCCAACGCGCGCACCATCGTCTTCATCGCGCTCCGCCAGATCTGGGAGCGCAAGCTGCTCAACGGGATCGCCGTCGGCGGCGTCACCCTCGGCGTGCTCGTGCTGATCGCGATGAACGGGATCATGCAGGGGTTCCAGATCAAGTTCACGAGCGCGATCCTCAAGATCAGCCCGCACGTGATCGTGTTCGACAACGAGCTGCGCCCGGAGCCGCCGCTGCTCGCGCGCTACTTCGGCGGGCCGGTCGCCGCGCGCGTCGCCCACGAGAGCCCGTCGAACCGGCAGGCGCGCATCAAGCGGCCCACCGAGATCGTGCGCGCGCTCGCCACCATGCCCGAGGTGGAGGCCGCGGCCGCCTCGCTGCAGGGCATGGTGCTCGTGGAGTTCGGCGGCAAGACCAAGTCGCTCGACCTGCGCGGGGTCGACGTGGTCGCCCAGGACAAGGTGACGCCGATCGAGCAGTTCGTGAAGCGCGGGCGGTTCGCCACCCTGGCCATCACCACCGACGGCATCGCGGTGGGCAGCGGAGTGGCCGACGACCTCGGGTTGCACGTGGGCGACGTCGTGCACGCCGCCGCGCCCGGCGGGACGCCGCTCGACCTGAAGGTGGTGGCCATCTTCGAGGCGGAGATCCCGCCCGTCGACAAGGTGCGCGCGTACTCGTCGCTGCGCACGCTGCAGATCCTGGTGGGCAAGCCCGATATCGTCGGCCGCATCGAGATCAAGCTGCGCGACACCGAGGTCGCCCCGGCGGTGGCCGAGCGCATCGAGCGCGCGTTCGGCTACGACGCGGAGAGCTGGCAGGAGACCAACGCCAACTTCCTCGGCATCTTCGCCATGCAGAACATGATCGTGAAGTTCGTGGTCGGCGCCATCCTGCTGGTGGGCGGGTTCGGCATCCTCGCCATCCAGATCATGATCGTGCTGCAGAAGCAGCGCGACATCAGCATCCTGCGCAGCGTCGGGCTGCGGCGGGCCGACATCCTGCGCATCTTCCTCCTGCAAGGGCTCATCATCGCCACGGTGGGCGGGCTCCTCGGCGACGGGCTCGGCAAGGTGGCCATCCACTTCCTCTCGCAGCTCAAGGTCAAGAGCGAGGGGCTCGTGAAGAGCGACACGTTCCTCATCTACGAGGACCCGAAGTTCTACGTGTACGGCTTCTTCTTCGCCCTCCTGGTCGGCACCATCGCCGCGCTCATCCCGGCCTGGCGCGGCTCCAAGGTCGAGCCCGTCGACGTGCTGCGAGGGCAGATAGGATGAGCGAGCGCAGCGAGCGAATCTTCGGCCGCCTCCATGGGCGGCCGATCGGGGGATCTGGGAGCGAGCGCAGCGAGCGAATCTTCGGCCGCCTCCATGGGCGGCCGATCGGGGGA
>CAZUZY010000023.1:35073-46368 GCA_964624885.1 uncultured Polyangiales bacterium
TCTGGGAGCGAGCGCCGCGAGCGAATTTTCGGCCGCCTCCATGGACTGCCGACCTGGAGCGCGAGATGAGCGAGCGACCTCTCGTCGAGACCAGGAAGCTCGTGCGCGCGCTCGGGGGCGCCGGGGTCGAGCCGCAGACCATCCTGCACGGCATCGACCTCACCATCGACGACGGCACCTTCGTCGCGCTCACCGGGGCGAGCGGCAGCGGCAAGTCCACGCTGCTCTACCTGCTCGGCACCCTCGACCGGCAGACGAGCGGCGAGGTGTGGCTCGACGGCGTGGAGGTCTCCGGTCTCGACGACGACGACCGGGCGCGGTTCCGCAACGAGCGCCTCGGGTTCGTGTTCCAGTTCCACTTCCTCCTGCCCGAGTTCTCGGTGCTGGAGAACGTGATGATCCCCATGCTGCGCCGCGGGGACAAGCCGCGCGACGAGGTGGAGGAGATCGCCTACACGACCCTCGAGCTGCTCGACCTCGGCCCGCTGTGGCAGCGCAAGCCGGGGCAGATCTCCGGCGGGCAACAGCAGCGCGTCTCGATCGCGCGCGCCGTGGCCAACGACCCGGCGCTGATTCTCGCCGACGAACCCACCGGCAACCTCGACTCCAAGAACGGGGAGCTCGTGTTCGACGTGTTCGCCAAGCTGGCGCGCGAGCTGAACCGCACCGTCGTGATGGTCACCCACGACAACGACTTCGCGGTGCGGGCCGACCGGCAGATCCGGCTCAAGGACGGTCGGGTGGTCGAGGACGTGATGCAGCGTTGACCCGCGGGCGTCCGGCTCGCTTGTCGCTTGTCGCCGGCGGGCCGACCGGGTCATCCTCGCGCCGATGCATCGCGGAGCGCTCTTTTCGTCGGCCTTGGTCCTCGGCGTCGCCTGTCGGAAGGCGCCCGCCGAGGCGCGTCCGGACCCGCCGGTCGTCGCCTCGTCCGTCGTGGCCTCTGCGCCGGCGTCTGCTCCCGCGTCGTCTCCGTCGATCGCGGCGTCGATCGCGCCGGTCGTCTCCGTGTCCGCGTCCTCGTCCGCGCCGCGGCCAGACTTCGCGAAGCTGCGTCGCCCGCTCACGCGCCTCGAGAAGGAGGTCTCTCGCACCGAAGGCGAGGTCTCGGTCTCGCTCAGCTACCCCGTCTACGTCCACCCGAACAAGGTGGCCGATGCCAAGCTGTTCGCGGCGTTCAAGGGCGCCCACTCCCCGGTGTTCGCGTCGCGGACCGGCATGGCGGGCAGCGTGCACCTGCACTGCACGAGCACCGTCGGCACGCTCGGGCTCGTGGGGTTCGCCTGCGACCACCTCGTGTCGGTGCTCACCAAGAAGGAGGTCGCGTCGGGCACCGGCGGCGCCCCGGGACGGAGCACGTACACCGCGCTCACGTTCGTGATCGACGGGGACGAGGTGCGGACCGCGCAGCTCTCGGATCTCGTGCGCACCGACGCGGCCTCGCGTGCCGTCCTCGCCAAGGCGATAGGGCAGGCCTGCGCCGATCAGGCCGAAGCCGACAAGTCGGCGCCGGTCTTCGTCATCCCGGCCAACGACCCTCTGCTCGATTCGTTCGCCGTCGGGGTCGACGGCGTGCTCTTCCTGCCGATCAACGCCGCGGACGAGGCGACCGCCACCGCGGCCCTCGAGCACTGCCGGGAGGCCAGGGTTCCCTGGTCCGCGCTGAAGCCGATCCTCGCGGTCGACGGGATCGCGGAGCGCATGACGAAGGCCGCGCCCGCACCCTCGCCTTAGCGCGGCACCGGCGCGCAGTCGCGGGCGATCCGCCACAGCACGTGCACCAGCGCGGGCAGGTGGGTGTCGAACAGGATCTTGCCGGTGGTCATGAGCGACACCGCGATGTCGCGCTCCGGGTCTGCGTAGCAGAACACGTTCATGAAGCCGAGGTGCCCGAACGCCCGGCCGAGCCCGAACCCGAACGGGCTGATCAGCGGCGCGCCGAGCATGAGGCCCTGGCCGTAGCGGACGGGGAAGAGCAGCACGCGATCGAGCTCCATGTACGCCGTTTCGACGCAGGCCGCGTGCAGCGTGCGCTCCTCGAGCACCCGCGTGCCGTCGAGCTCTCCCCCGCGCAGCAGGAGCTCGAAGAACCGGCTCGCCTCGTCGGCCGTGCCGATGACGTTCGCCGAGGGGATGATCTCCCGGTAGAAGCGCGGGTCGTTCGAGAGGTTGGTGCCCTCGGCCCAGGTGAGGCCCAGCGCGCGCGAGGTGAGCATGCCGATCGGCAGCGGCATCGCGCGTCCGGTCACGTAGTTCACCGCGACGTCCGCCTCGCGGTCCCGCGGCACGCCGTAGCCCATGAGGTCGAAGCCGAGCGGATCGAGGATCTCCGCGCGGATGACCTCCTGCAGCGAGCGGCCGGTGGCCTGCTGCACGACGGCGCCGAGCAAGTAGCCGCCCGAGAGCGCGTGGTACTCGAGCCGCTTGCCGGGGGCGTGGCTCGGCACCGCGTCGCACAGCCGCGCGACGCACTCGGCGGGATCGAGGAGCACGTCGGGGTGCTCCTTCGACCCGGGCACCTGGGGCACACCGGCGCGGTGGCTGAGCACGTGGCCGATGGTGATCCCGTGCTTGCCGTGGCGGTCGAAGCCGGGAACGTATTCGCAGATCGGATCGTCCAGCTCGAGCGCGCCCCGCTCGACGAGCAGGTGCACGACGATCGCGGTGACGGCCTTCGACGCCGAGAACAGCCCGAACGGCGTGGCGGGCGTCGCGAGCGGGGCGGGCGCCGACGCCGGATCGTCGGGGCCGTTGCCGCGCGCGTGGCCGAAGGCGCCCTCGACCACGACGTGGCCACGACGCCGCAGGGACAGCGAGACCGCGGGGTGCACGCCGGTGGCGTAGAGCGCGCGCACGCTGTCCCAGATGGCGTCCGCCTGCGCGGTGGTCATCTCGGCGTCGCGCAGCGTGGCAGGGTCGACCTTGGTCCGGGTGCCGACCCCGTCGAGGTCGCGGGGGAGCACGATTCGTCCGCGAGGCATGGCCCTCCATCGCATGGTAGCTTGGCGGCGCCCATGGGACGTCGGTGGCTCGGTCTCGCGCTCGTGCTGGCGGCACCCCGCGCGGTGGCGTCCGACCCGGGGCCGACGGAGGGCGGGGGCACCGCGGTGCGCACCTATTTCCAGGCGCGCATCGGCGCGTCGTCGGGGGACAAGAACGCGCGTCCGCAGGTCTGCGTCGAGGTCGCGCCGCACCAGAAGCTGTCCTTGCAGGGGTGCGGGACGGGCGCGGGCATCTGGCACCACGACCCCTCGCCGGAGATCGCGCACTTCCGCGCCGACTGGCACGTGCTCGCGGTGCCGCTCGCGGGGGGCGCCTTCGAGCCGCTCGTGGGCCTCGGCTTCGCCGAGCTGCAGGTGGGCAACGACGCGCCCGGCTTCTCGTTCGGGGGTCCGGGGCCGACGAAGGTCGAGACGGCGGGACCCGAGGCGGTGGTCTCGGGGCGGTGGACGCGCCCGCTGGTGAACGGGTTCACCTTCATCGCGGACGTGCACTTCGGCGCGGCGTATTTCGCCCACGCGCCGGAGCTCGCGGTGCCGCAGCCGCGGCTGCACGTGTTCCTGGGGCTCGGCGCTGGCGTCGGGTTCTGAGCGGTCGCGATGGTGGGGGCGCGGTCTCCGCGGTAGATCTCGATCTCGTGACCCTCGTCGCGCTCTCGGCCTACCTGACGGCGCTCCGCGACGGGTTCCTCCCCGCGCGGGTCACGCCCAAGGGACGCGAAGACCCGGTCGCGCGCGCCGAGCGGCACCGCACACGTCGCTTCCTCTCCCTCGTGCTGGTCACCGGGTTCGCGACCTCGATCACCCTGCTCGTCCAGCTCGCGCAGCGGCTGTGGCTGTCCGCCTTCGGTTGCCTCGTGATGTTGCTGCTCGTCGGGTCGGTCCTGCGCAGCGTCCGTCGGGGCGGCTCGCTCGTCGTCAACGGGCTCGCGTTCCTCGGGTCCGCGCTCGCACTCGGCCTCGGGCTCGCGCTCGTCGCCGGGCGGGACGGCATGAGCTCGCTCTTCTGGATGGCCCTCGTGCCGACGCTCGGCCTGACGGTGGCGGGCGTCCGCGTCGGCCGCTGGCTCCTCTTGGTGACCGGCGCGCTCGTCGCCGTCGCGGTGTGGCTCACCTACTCCGGGCGCGTCGCCGCGCTGATCGACGCGAGCCGCCCCGGGCCGCACATCGGCTCGCTCCTCGGCGCGATGGTCACCTACTTCATGCTCACCTGGGCCTACGAGCGCGAGACCCTCGCCAACATCGCCGAGCTCGAGCGCAAGAACGCGGCGCTGGTCGAGGCGAGCCGCGTGGCCGAGGCAGCGAGCCGCGCCAAGGGCGAGTTCCTCGCGGCCATGAGCCACGAGATCCGCACCCCCATGAACGGGGTGCTCGGCATGACCGACGTGATGCTCACGACCGACCTCCCACCCCACCTCCGCGACGGGCTGCGCACCATCCGCAAGAGCGGCGATTCCCTGCTCTCGCTGCTCAACGACATCCTCGACCTCTCGCGCATCGAGTCCGGCACCCTGACCATCGAGCGGGTCCCGGTGGACGTGCGGGCCGAGATCGAGAGCGTCTCTGGCCTGTTCGAGAGCGTGGCCGACGAGCGTCACGACCAGCTGGTGGTGGTGGTGGAGGACGCCGTGCCGCGCTTCGTGCTCGGCGACCCCCTCCGCCTGCGACAGGTGGTGGTGAACCTGCTGTCGAACGCCATCAAGTTCACCGAGAGCGGCCGCGTCACGCTGCGCGTGGGATTCCGCGAAGACCTGCTCCAGGTCGACGTGGAAGACACTGGCATCGGCATCGAGCCCGACCGCCTGCAGGACATCTTCCAGCCCTTCGAGCAAGGGGACGCCTCGACCACACGCCGCTTCGGTGGCTCGGGGCTCGGGCTCGCCATCGTCCAGCGCCTGCTCGCCGCGATGGGAGGCGACGTCGTCGTCGAGAGCACACCGAAGCGGGGCAGCGTGTTCCGCGTGCGCGTGCCGGCCGCGGTCTGTGACCGGCCGACCCCGGAGGTCCCGTCGGACCCCCGCGCCGCCGGGCGGGCGCTGCGGGTGCTCCTCGCCGAGGACAACGAGATCAACCGCCGCGTGGCGACCCTCATGCTCGAGAGCCTGGGCCACGAAGTGGTGGCGGTGGAGAACGGCAAGGAAGCCGTCGAGAGGGCGGCGAGCGAGCGCTTCGACGTCGTGCTCATGGATTGCTACATGCCGGAGCTCGACGGCTTCGAGGCCACGCGCCAGATCCGCGCCCGGGGCCTCACGCTGCCGGTCTTCGCCCTGACGGCCGCCTCGCTCGCCGCGGAGAGAGAGCGCTGCCTCGAGTGCGGGATGCGCGACGTGCTCCTCAAGCCGATCGAGACGCGTACCCTGCGCCTGCTGCTCGACCAGCTCGCGTGAGCTTCAGGCCCGCCGGTCGAAGGTCGCGCTCCAGGTCGGCGCGGCCTTGCGGATGAGATCGACGAGGTGGGGCGGGAGATCGCCCACGCCGGTCAGCGGTCGGATCTCGAGCACCTCGTCGCCGCCGAATCCGCCCGGATAGCGGCGGGCCCACTCGACGGCCTCGGCGAGCGACGGCACCTCCAGGATGTAGAAGCCGCCGACCAGCTCCTTGGTCTCCGCGAACGGACCGTCGACGACCGTGCGCTTGCTGCCCGAGACCCGCACGTGGGCGCTCTTCTGGTCGGGCGAGAGCCCCTCGCTGGCGACGAGCACGCCGGCCTGGAACATGTCCTCGTTGAACTTCATGTGGGCGACGAACAGCGCCTCGTCGAAGGGGGCGTTCGGGTCGGCGGGCTTCGCGTCGGGGAGGGGCGTGAGGGTGATGATGAAGCGCACAGGGGGTCTCCTTGGGTTCCACCTCTTCGACGAACGAGGCGGCCGACGATCGACACGGGGTCGGAGAAAGATGACGGAGTGAGGAACATCCGCCGCCTCCATGGGCGCCGCGCCGGAAGCGAGTGGCTGCCCGTGCGGCGCGAGGCTAGCAGCCCCCCACCATGCCCGTAGCCACCCCCTCCCAGTACCGCGACATGCTGGCCAAGGCGAAGGACGGCAAGTACGCCTTCCCCGCCTTCAACGTCACCTCGACCGAGACGGCCAACGCCGTGCTGCTCGGGCTCAAGGAGGCCAAGTCGGACGGCATCGTGCAGGTGAGCACGGGCGGCGCCGAGTTCCTGAGCGGGCAGGGGGTCAAGAGCATGGCCAAGGGCGCGATCGCGCTCGCCGACTACGTGCACGCCATGGCCGCCTCCTACGAGGTGACCATCGCCCTCCACACGGATCACTGCGCGCCGAAGTACCTCGAGGGCTTCGTCCTGCCGCTGATCGAGGAGACCGAGCGTCGGCGCAAGGCCGGGCGGCCCAACCTGTTCAACGCCCACATGTTCGATGGCTCCGAGCTCGCCCTCGAGGCCAACGTCGAAAAGAGCGTCGAGCTCCTCCAGCGGTGCGCCGCGGTGGAGATCGTCCTCGAGGTGGAGACCGGGGTGGTCGGCGGCGAGGAGGACGGCCACGACACGAGCGGCGTGCCCAAGGACAAGCTCTACACCACGCCCGCCGACATGGTGGCCGTGCACAAGGCGCTCTCGCCGATCGGCCCGTACCTGCTCGCGGCCACGTTCGGCAACGTGCACGGCGTGTACAAGCCCGGCAACGTCCAGCTCAAGCCGACCATCCTGCGCGACGGCCAGGCGGCGATCGCCAAGGTGTTCCCAGGAGAGAGCGCCAAGCTCGTGTTCCACGGCGGCTCGGGGTCGACCCTCGCCGAGATCCACGAGACCCTCGACTACGGCGTGGTGAAGATGAACATCGACACCGACACCCAGTACGCGTTCACGCGGGCCATCGCCGACCACATGTTCAAGAACTACGACGGCGTGCTCAAGGTCGACGGCGACGTCGGCAACAAGAAGGCCTACGACCCGCGCAACTACCTGAAGAAGGCCGAGGCCAGCATGGCCGCGCGCGTGAAGCAGGCGTGCGACGACCTGCGCAGCGCGGGCAAGAGCGTCTCGGCGCGCTGATCACTCGAGCGCGCAACTCGCGGGTCGCTCGCGTCGACGTGGAGGTATGGTGCTTGCGGTGGAGGACCCGATGATGGCCGAGGCAAAGCAGGCACTGGAGACCCTCTCGGCAGACCCCGAGGCCCAGGCCCTCGCCGAGGCGCGTCGCGACGCCAAGGTGTTCCGGTCCGAGTACGCGAAGCAGCTCCGCAAGGAGGGCCGTGTCGAGGGTCTCGTCTCCGCCCTCGATCAGTTCGCGGCCGTCGCCGGACTCCCGGTCTCGCCGGAGCGTCGCGCGCATTGGCTCGCCATGACGGCTTCCGAGCTCGAGCGGCTCGCCCAGCACGTGTTCGAGCACAAGGCGTGGCCGAGCGCCGATTGAGGGCGCGCGAGTCCCAGCGCGACCGCTAGATCCGCGACGCGGTCGCGGGCAGCGTGGCCCAGCGCGCGACGTCTTCCGCAGAGACCGGGTCTCGCCCCTCGAGGAACTGCTCGAGGAACGGCAGCGAGTCGACGCCGAAGAACAGCTCCCCGTCGACGAGCATCGTCGGCACGCCGAACACCCCGGCCTCGATGGCCTCGAGCGTGCCGTGGCGCAGGCGCGCCTTGATGTCGGCGTCGCGGGTACGCGCGACGATCTTCGCGCCGTCGAGGCCCGCCGCCGAGAGGAGGGCCTCCACCCCCGCCAAGCTCTCCACGCCCGGACCACCCGCCCAGACCGCGGCGAACAGCGCCTCGGTCGCCGTGCGCCGCGCCTCCCCCTCGACCGCGAGGATCGCGCGCAGCGCCAGCAGCGGCGAGAAGGGGTGCGCGGGCGGCGGCGCGACGGGCGCGACGCCGAGCGCGTGCGCCTTGCGGACGACGTCCTTCATCAGGTACGCGCGCTTGGCCGGGATCTCGGCCGGGCCCTTCTGGCCGTGGTGGTCCAGGATCGCCGCGAAGAGCACCGGCTCGAGCTCGACCGGGCGTCCGTGGCGTGCCGCGAGGGCGGGCAGGGTGCGGAACGCCAGGTAGGCGTAGGGGGAGATCACGTCGAAGAAGAACCGGATCGGTGCCGCCATGGGTCGAGCGATACCGCTACTGGTTCGCGGCGACGAGCGCGAGCAGGCGGTCGATCTCCTCCTCGGTGTTCAGGAACGACGGTGAGACCCGGATGCGTCCGCGGCGCAGGGACACGCTGGCGCCGGCCGCGACGAGGCGCTCGTGCAAGACCTTCGCCGACCCTTCTGCCGGGACGAAGGTGACGATGCCCACCCGCGGCGCGTGGGTCGGGGTCACCTCGCAGCCGAGCCGCTCGAGGCCCGCCGAGAGGCGCGCGACGTGCCCGGCCACGCGCGCGGCGATCGCCTCCACGCCCACCTCGAGCAAGAGCTCGAGCGCCGCGCCCATCCCGGCGACCAGCGCGTAGCTCGGGCTCCCCTCCTCGAGCTTCGCGGCGTCGGTGCGCAGGTCGAAGTGGGCGCGGTCGAAGTTCCAGGCGTCGGTCGTGCTCTTCCAGCCGACGAGGACCGGGCGCAGGCGCGGCAGCACCGCCTCGTCGACGAACAGGAACCCCACGCCCGGCACGCCCATCATCCACTTGTGGCTGTCGGCGGCGAGGAAGTGCACGCCCGCCGCCTTCACGTCGACCGGCACGCAGCCGACGGTCTGGATGCCGTCGACGCAGAGGAGGACGTCGTGCGCCCGGCACCAGGCGCCGAGCGCCCGCAGGTCCGTCGGCACGCCGGTCGCGTACTGCGCGGAGCTCACCGCGACGAGCCGGGTCCTCGGCGTGCACGCCGCGGCCACGGCCTCCACGGCCACACCGCCGTCGCGCGGGGCGACCTCGCGCACCTTCACGCCGCGGTCGGCGAGGTGCAGCCAGGGGTAGACGTTGGACGGGTACTCGAGGGCCGTGCACACCGCGACCTCGTCGCCCTCGCGCCACGGGAGTCCCTCGGCCACGAGCCCGAGACCGTGGCTCGTGTTGCGCACGAAGGCGATCTCGCCCGGCGTCGCGCCGACGATCCGCGCCGCGGCGCTGCGCGTGGCCTCGGCCGAGCGCTCCCACCCGGCCTCGTTGCGGATGCCGTTCTGCACGAGGTCGTCGAGGAACGCGCGCGCGGCCGCCGCGACGCGGGTGCTGGTGGGCGCGACGCCCGCGAAGTTGAAGTACAGCTGGCCTTCGAGCGCGGGGAAGAGGGTGCGGAGCGCGGCGACGTCCATGGTCGTGCTCTGCCAGAGCGCGCGCCGAGCGTCGAACGTCGCGTATGCTGTCGGCATGAAGCTCGTCCACCTGGGCGCGCTCGTCCTCCTCGTGGGGGCGTGCAGCAGCGAGACGCCGGCCGCGGATCCCGGCGACACCGGTGGGGCGGGCGACGGCGGGCCGCTCGACTCGGGGCCGCTCGACTCGGGGCCCGGGGACCCGAGCACCTGCGCCGAGCCCAAGGGCCGGTTCGGCGCGCCGAAGTCCTCCTACGAGCTCGCGGTCAACACCAGCGACGGTGGGCTCTACGTGAAGGACGTGGTGGCGCTCCTCACCGAGAAGGGCGTCGATCCCACGACCCTCGATCGGCTCTACATCAAGGCGGGCCGCTACGCGTACGTTCACCTCGGCAACCTCCCGAAGCGCGATCGGAGCCGCCCCCTCGTCATCACCAACAAGGGTGGCCAGGTGAAGATCGGCGCCCTGCGCGACGGCTTCGTGCTGAGCCTGCAAGGCGGCTCGGGGTGGGTGCTCACCGGTCGCAACGACCCGCTCTCGCAGACCGGCGACCCCGGCTTCCCCGGCCACGAGGGGTGTCGCTACGCGAACAGCCGCGACACCTACGGCATCCTCAGCGACGACGAGTTCAAGACCAGCGGTAGCTTCGGCATCGGCGTCGGCACGGGGGCCACCGACTACGAGCTCGAGTTCCTCGAGATCCGCCGCTCGGGGTTCGCTGGCGTCGTCCTCAAGACCGACAAGGACCCGACCGCCACCATGCGCAACGTGCTCGTGCACGACCTCTACGTGCACGACACCGGCGGCGAGGGCACCTACCTCGGGAGCACCCAGTTCGACGCCACCAAGCCGAGCGGCGGGGAGCACGCCTTCGAGGGGCTGCGCGTGTACCGCAACCGCTTCCTCCGCACGGCGACCGAATCGTTCCAGATCGGCATGCTCGGCAAGGACTGCGAGGTCCACCACAACGTGATGGCGCTCGGGGCGCTCGCCTGGCGCTTCGCGTTCCAGCAGTACCAGGACACCGGCGTGCAGTACGGCGCGCGCTACGGCCACCAGAGCTTCCACCACAACGTCGTGGTGGGGGCGGCCTCGCTCCTCCTCAACGTCTTCCCCCAGCCGCGCGACGGCGACCCGCACGCGGCGGGCGACACGGTCACCTTCGCCGACAACTACTTCGGCTACGGCAGCTCGGGCGGCGGGTACGTGCAGAACCAGAGCGACAAGATCACCACCTATCGCTTCGAGCGGAACTTCCTCGGGCCGCTGACCTTCCGCTACACCGAGGTCTACGACGGCACCAAGCCCGCGACCTCGTTCTTCTACGTGAACAACAGCGAGTCGCCCGTCGTGTTCGAGCAGAACCAGCTCTCGGGCGCGCTCGCGCTCGTCAACAAGGAGACCGGCAACGTGAAGGTCTCGGGCACGGTGAAGGCCACGCTGCCGCCGCCGCCGTTCCGGGACTTCATGGGGCTGCCACGTGACGTCGACTACCGGCGCATCGAGCTGTGGGGCGCCGACGCCACGCTCGGCAAGAAGGGCCCCATCCCCTACGCCAAGGGCGACTACGTGCTCTACCAGGGGGAGCTCTACCAGCTCGACGCGGCGACCAGCACGAACCAGAAGCCGACAGAACACCCCGAGGCGTGGAAACACTTGCCGCTGCCGGCCGACGACGTGCGGCTCGAGCCCGGCTCACCGTACGAGGGTCTCGGTCTCTGAGGCCCGGCTTGACAAGCGCGTTTCTCGGCGCATACTTCTTCGAAAGACACAGGTAGGTGTTGGGCTAGAAGAAGAACCAGACAGTTCCCGGTCGCTTTCGTCCGCCGCTCCTCGCTCGAGGTTCTGGCGATGCGGCCGTGTGCATCCGCCACCACGTTGGCGATGTTGCTCGTCCCGGACGAGTCGCGTCGGTGTGCCTGCGCGGTCCCTTCTTCGTCGCCTCGACACCCGCAACAGTGCCTGCCGCGGGGTAGTAGGAGCGGCCCCTACGCTGGGATAGCCTCCCAGAGAGACTCGTTCGATTCGAGTCCCCGCATCTGTTTGTTTTTGTCGCTCCCGGACCGTCCCAGTCCGGTCCTCCGCTCCGGGTTGCTTTTGTC
>CAZUZY010000024.1:0-44931 GCA_964624885.1 uncultured Polyangiales bacterium
GCGCCCTCGACGAAGGCCACGACGGCGGATGCGCGCCCCGAGACGAGCTCCCGCAGCCGGACGATGCCCTGCCCCCCGGGCTGCGGCGTCGTGCCCACGGGGGCGACCGCGGCGGGGCCCGCGGGGGGCGGAACCGAGGCGCGGGTGGGCTCCGACATGGGCCTCACAGGCTAGCACCGCGCGTTCTAGGCGGCGATTCGCCGGCAGCTCCTAGCCTTCGACGCGATTGCGGCCGCCGCGCTTGGCGGCGTACAGCTGCTCGTCGGCGCGCTTGATCAGGCTGACGCCGTCCTTGTCGCTCTCGACCAGCATGGCGATGCCGAGGCTGATGGTGCAGCTGATGCTCTCGTTCTGGAAGATGAACGGCTTCTCGGCGACGCGCTTGCGGCAGTCCTCGGCGAGGGTGCGCGCGCCGTCGATCGGGGTCTCGGGGGCGACGATGCAGAACTCCTCGCCGCCGTAGCGAGCGAAGGTCTCCTCGCCGCGCAGCCGTGAGCGCACCACGCGGGCGACCTCCTTGAGCACGTGGTCGCCAGCGAGGTGCCCGTGGGTGTCGTTCACCTTCTTGAAGTGATCGATGTCGAACATGATGCACGCGAGATCGCGGCCGTAGCGCCGGGCCCGGGTGATCTCCTTCTCGAGGGCCTCGAACAGGTGGCGCTTGTTGTGCGCACCGGTGAGGCCGTCGATGATGGTGATGCGGTAGATCTCCTCGTGGTAGAGGGACTCGACGTCGGTGCCGGAGAGGTACTTGAAGATGGTGGGGCCGACCTTGATCCGGTCGCCGCTGTGCAGGCGGGTCGGCGCGCTGATCTGGTCGTCGTTGACGTAGGTGCCGTTGGTCGACCCGTCGTCCACCGCGAACCAGCCGTTGGAGCCGCGCTCCATGTGACAGTGCTTGCGGGACACGGAGTCGCTGTCGAGCACGATGGAGTTGTCGTGGCCGCGGCCGACCGTGGTGGGCGAGGCCTCGAGCACGTACCGCTTGCCGAGCTGGGCCGGGTCCTTGGCGTAGATCGTGACGAGGCAGTCCCCCCGCCCGGCGATGTTGCCTTGGTTCGGACTGAGGATCGACGTGACGCGGGTTTTCTCCTCGCCGTCGCTCACTCGTTGCCTCCAGCCGCCTCGTCACGCCCCGACATCGAACTCGAACGAGCCTACGAGGCAGGGCCAAAGGGCGTCAACGTCCGTCGACCGCTGGTGACGGCGAGAACCCATGGATCGTCGGGTGGCCACTAGCGAGAATTCGAGCGCAGGGTGTAGGTGGCGGACGCCTTCGTCCCCTTCATCACCAGGAGCCCCTCGTCCTTCAGCCGGCGCAGCACGGTCGCGACGCGCACCGCCTCGTCGGCAGACAGGCCGGCTTCTTCGAGGATCTGGGCGCGCTTGCGGGGGGCGCCGTCCGCCAGCGCCGCGAGGAGCTTGTCGCGCAGCTCGACCATGTGCGCACCGGGCGTCCGCGTCCGACGCCCCGCGGCCTTCGCGGCGGCGGCCTTCGCGGGCCGACCCACCCGTGCGCCGGCCCCTCGAGCCCCCTTGCCTCTTGCGCCTGGGCCCCGTGCGCCTGCACCTCGGGCGCCAGTCTCTCGAGCGCTGCCGGCGTCGCCCATCAGCTCCTCGAGTTTCTTCGCGACGAGCACCGCGAACTCGTCGCGGAGCTCGAACATCGCCTGCTCGATGAGCTTGCGGAAGTTCATGGAAAGTGCACCGTATCAGACACCATGACCATCGTGATCACCTACTGCGTCGCCTGAAACTACCTCCCCCGCGCGGCCGGTCTGGCCGCCGAAATCCAGCAGAAGACCGGCGTCGAGCCCGTGCTCCAGAAGGGCCGCAACGGAGTGTTCGACGTGGTGGTCGACGGCCGCACCCTGTTCTCGAAGCACGCGGTCGGCCGGTTCCCCACCCACGAGGAGATCCTCGGTCCGCTGCTCGCTCGTCCGACGTGACGGTGGTAGACGCCCGTCCATGAGCTTCCCCACGGAGAGGCCGCGGCGGCTCCGCCGTACCCCTGGCCTGCGCACCCTCGTCCGCGAGACCACGGTCGCCCCCTCGGATTTCATCCTCCCGCTGTTCGTCAGCGAGGCGATCACCGAGAAGCGCCCCATCGGCACGATGCCCGGCGTCTTCCAGATCACCGTCGCCGACGCGGTGGCCGAGGCCAAGGAAGCGGTGGCGCTCGGGCTCGGTGGTCTGATCCTGTTCGGTCTTCCCAAGGCCAAGGACGCGCGGGGCACGGCCGCCTACGACCCGAACGGCCCGGTGCCGAAGGCGGTCGCGGCGATCAAGGACGCCGTCCCCGAGCTCGTCGTGATGACCGACGTCTGCGTCGACGAGTACACCGACCACGGGCACTGCGGCATCCTCACCGCCGAGGGCGAGGTCGACAACGACGCCACCCTCGAGGTGCTCGCCGCGGCCGCGCTCTGCCACGCCCGCGCCGGCGCCGACGTCGTCGCGCCGAGCGACATGATGGACGGTCGCGTCGGCGCGATCCGCAAGGCCCTCGACGGCGAGGGGTTCGCGAGCACGGCCATCCTCTCCTATGCGGTCAAGTACGCGAGCGCGTTCTACGGACCGTTCCGCGAGGCCGCCGAGTGCGCGCCCAAGTTCGGCGACCGCGCCGGCTACCAGATGGATCCGGGCAACGCGCGCGAGGCGATGCGCGAGGCGCGGCTCGACGTCGAGGAGGGCGCCGACATGCTCATGGTGAAGCCCGGCCTGCCCTACCTCGACATCCTCCACCGCGTGCGCGAGGCGTTCGACCTGCCGCTCGGCGCGTACAACGTGAGCGGGGAGTACGCGATGATCAAGGCCGCGGCCGCCGCGGGCATGATCGACGAGCCCCGCGCCGTGCGCGAGCTGCTCCTCAGCCTGCGGCGCGCGGGCGCCGACTTCATCCTGACCTACCACGCCAAGGACGCGGTCAAGTGGATCTGAAGGCGCTCGTCGGCGTCGCGTTCCTCGGCGCGCTCGCCACGGCGTTCGTCACGGCCCCGGCCTGCGCCCCCAACTGCACCGGCACGCCCTACACGCACAGCACCGGCACCACGTCGTTCGGGTCGTTCGGGGCCTACTACGAGTCGAGCCCCCCATCCGGGCCGTTCATCTCGTTCACCGGGCACAGCCAGCTGACGTTCCCGCACAAGTTCGGGAGCAAGTACGGAATCCGTCACGTCGACGTGCGGCTCGCCTTCACGGCCGATCCGGAGTCCAGCACGGGCGGCGGCTGGACGTTCGCCGCCGGCAACCAGGCGGTCGTCGTCCGCCAGACCGCGGACGAGATCGTCGTGTTCAACGATCAGTGCACCGACTACTACATCCGCGTCTCGGTCGATGGCGTCGAGAACGCGGGCGACGGCGGCGCCGACGCGGCCGACGCCGCCAGCGACGCGGCCGACGCCGACTGATCGGGCCTACCAGCCGAGGCGCGCCTTGAGGGCGACCACGAGCTTGTCGGCCATCTTCTTCTGGGTCTTCACGTTGGGGTGGTAGTCGCAGCCGCCGCCGTCGGTCGCGAGGTCCTGCACGCCGAGCTCGACGCGGGAGACCTTGGCGTCGCCGAGGCCGGTGATGACCGCGTCGAGGTGTGCCCGCGCCTTGCCCAGATCGGGGTCGGTGAGCATCGAGCCGAGGGCGAGGAAGATCTCCGCCTTGGGGTAGCGTGCGCGGATGTCCTTCACGAGGGTGGTCATCGCGGTCTCGTAGGGCTTGCCCGGGTCGCCCTTGGCGAAGTCGTTGGTGCCGAGGTTCACGACGACCGCGTCGGGGGTGTACGAGAAGGTCCACGGCGCCGGATCGGTGCCCAGCGTGCGCGTCCACAGCGTGGGCATCTGCTCGGTCGTCTTGCCGCTGTTGTCGCGGTAGGCGCCGATGCCCGACCAGCTGATCATGACCGCCTCGGCGTTCAGCGCGCGCGCGGCGATCGAACCATAGGCGTCGTAGGCGCTCTCGGTGTCGGCGCTGAACGAGCACGAGACCGAGGCGCCGAGCACGCCGTAGCCACAGGTGATGGAGTCGCCGATCACCTCGATGAGGCGGGTGCGCGCGGCGGTGGGGACCAGCGGCTTGCCCGAGGCCGGGACGAAGCCGAGGAAGTCCACGGGGTAGTAGAAGGCCTCGGTGCGCTTGACGAGCAAGAGGTCGTGCTCGGCGTCGGCGAGCCCCTTGGCCAGCGAGTGGGTCACCGTGCCGCCGGCGTGCTTGATGACCGCCGTCGGCACGCCGTCGATCTCGACCTGGAACTGGTTCGCGCTGCCCGCGAGCTTCACGTCGATGCCCGTGCCCACGAAGCGCGTCCGCAGGGCCGAGCCCGACCAGTCGAACCGCGCGCGGGTGGTGTTCTTGTCGAAGCGACCGATGTAGTGGATGTCGGCCTTGGGCCCGACGGGGGCGTCGACGCCGGTGTCGGTCGGTGGAGTGCCCGTGTCGGACCCCGCTTCGCCCGGGGACCCCGTGTCGCCCGGGGCCCCGGTGTCGGTCGCGTCGACACCGCCGTCACCCGGCAGCCCGGTGTCGAGCGCGTCGTCGCCACCCACGTCCCCGGCGTCGGGGTCTTCGCCCGTGGCGGGGTCGCTCGAGCAGCCGAGCAGGAGGGCCAGCATCGGGAGGCAGAACCATGCGCGCATCGTCGGGCTCCTCATTTGACGTACTTCGACAGCAAGCGGACCCACTTGGCCTGGTAGCCGTCGGAGGGTTCCGAGATCTCCCACGAGTTGAGCGGCCACTGATCGTTGAAGTCCTTGTAGGCCTTCTGATCGGGCTGGCCGGCCGGCGGCGAGGGCACCGACGGACCGCACGAGAACCCGCTGCACCCGCCCGGACAGCAGCCGTCCCACTTGTACGACGGGTTCGGCCCACCGACGAGGTAGCCAGGCGGCGGCGGGTACTTGGAGACGCCCACCGCATCCCAGTCGGAGCCCTTGGCGAACCACGAGTGATAGAACCGAGTGATCGATTTGTTCGCGCCGAAATCACCCATGTTGGAGAGGTAGACCATCTGCAGCGGGTTCACCCCGTGCACGTAGTGGACGTAGCGCTCGGCGGCGCGGGTGACGTCGGCCGTGACCGTGGTGTCGACACCATAGGCGACCGCGTCCCAGAGCAGGTTGCCCTGGGCCGATTTCACCTGGTTGCTGCCCCAGGTGTAGACGTAGAGGTAGGCCATGAACGGGTCGGGCGCCGCGGTGAGCGCGCCGAGGTTGTGGGCGCTCCCGAGGCCCGATTTGTACCGGGTCTTGATGTCGGTGACGACGGTGCCGGTGGCGCCCGTGGATTTGGCGTACTCCAGCAAGCTCTCCGAGTTCTCGGTGTCGAAACAATCGACGTAGCTAGAGGCGGTGAACTGCACGGTCTTGTAATTGGCGTCGACGAACGTGCGGTACTTGGCGTCGCCGGTCGCCGCGAACAGCAGCGCCGCGGCCTGGATCTTCTTGAGCTTGCGGCCGTTGTCGTCGACCTCCTGCTCGCCGGCGCCGATCTTCCCGGCGTTGGCGAACGTGGTGCTCGGGTGCGCGTCGGCCCAGTCCCAGGCCTTCTGCGCGCGCGAGAGGAGGTCGGCGGCGAAGCCGGGGTACGCGGCCGCGGCGCCCGCGGCGGTCTTGTAGACCATGGAGGCGTAGGCGAAGGCGGCGGCCGTGGTGAGGCTGGCCGAAGTGTTCGCCGGGCCGTACTTGCAAGGGCCGGTGGCGAGCGACGGGCGGGTGTCCTTGCTGCCGCCGAACGCCGGGTCCTTGGTGCCGTCCTGACCGACGATGCTCAGCACCGAGCCGTCCGCGTTCTGCATGCGCACGAGCCAGTCGAGCTCCCACTTGACCTCGTCGAGCACGTCGGCCACCCCGTTGCCCGACTCCGGGATGTTGTAGTCGTCGAAGAACGCGCTCGGGTTCTCGGTGTAGGCGCGCAGCAGCTCGAGCGCGTCGCTCGCGGCCCAGTTCGTGTACTTGTTCTGATCTCCGGCGTCGTACCAGCCGCCGTGCAGGTCCTTCTTCGCCGAGCCGTCGGTGTAGAGCCCGCAGGAGGGCCCCTGCCCCGCGCCCATGTGCGCGGCCCCGTCGGCCCAGGAGGCGCCCGCGTACTTGGCGTCCTTCGCGATGCCGTCGCGCTGGTGGTAGAACATGCGCACCGACTGGCGGAGCACCTCGCGGTACACGTCGTCGCCCACGCGGAACACGTCGGAGCGAACGTTGGCGGTGGTGTCGAGCACGAAGTAGTCGCCGGGCGTGGTGAGGGCGCTGAAGTCGAACCACCACGCCTGGTCGCCCGAGGAGTTGTCGGTCGCGCCGCCGTTCCACGCCTTGGGTGCCCCCTCGAGGACGGTCTTGCTGGTGTGCGCGTCGACGACCGCGTACTTGGCGGCGGCCGCGTAGGTGGTGCCGACGTCGAAGCCCTTCTTCGGCGAGCGCAGCACCGCGATCTTCTCGGCGGCCGGGCGGTAGCCGAACTGATCGACGACGATGAACGGCGAGAGCGGCTGGGGCGCGACGATGGGGCCGGTGTCCACGCTGGTGTCGGGGCCGGCGTCGGGGAGTGGCGTGACCTCGCCGGTCCCGGTGTCGACCGCGCCGTCGGGCGTGGTCTCGGTGGTGGCGTCGGTGGCGGTCTCGTCGGTGCTGGCGTCGTCGCCGGGCGTGGCGGTGTCTTCCGAGCTGCAGGCGACGAGCCCGAGGGCGAGGGCGAGGGTGAAGCGGTGGTGACGCATGACGCGACGAGCCTAGCAACCGAACGGCCTGATTTCGCCGAAGATCGGCGCGTTTGACCCGATCCGTCCCTCGGACACCACCTAGGCACCATGCGGTACTGGGTCCTCACCTTGCTCTCGCTCACGACCGCCTGCGCCGCGAAGTCCGAGGACGCGGGCCTCGAGCTCGGGGACAGCGCCCTCGACGCCAGCGACGGCGGGTTCGACCCCGACGTCGGCGAGGGAGGCCTCGGCGCCGACGTCGGCGACGGCGGCACCACGCCCGCGTGCACGGGCCTGCGTTGCCAGCAGGTGAAGTGCGACAGCGGCAAGTCCACCACCGTGTCCGGCAAGGTCTACGCGCCGAACGGCACGCTCCCGCTCTACAACGTGATCGTCTACGTGCCCAACGCCACGCCCGCGGCGCTGCCGACCGGGGTGTCGTGCGATCGATGCGGAGCCGTCGCCAGCGGCGACCCGATCGTCACCGCCCTCACCGACGCCACGGGCTCGTTCGTCTTGAAGGACGTCCCGGTGGGCAAGGACATCCCGCTCGTCGTGCAGCTCGGCAAGTGGCGGAGGCAGGTCACGATTCCGGAGGTGAAGGCCTGCGTCGACACGCCCTTCACCGACGCGAGCAAGACTCGCTTGCCGAAGAACCGCGCCGAGGGCGACATGCCGCGCATCGCGGTGACCACGGGCGTCGCCGACAAGGTCGCCTGCATGCTGCCGAAGATCGGCATCGACAAGGCCGAGTTCGGCCCCGGCAACGGCGCCAAGACCTTCGCCGTCGAGTTCTACAACGGCGCGCAGCTCCCTGGTTACACGGCGAGCGGCCCCCCAGGGACCCCGGACGCGACCGTCCTCTGGAACGACCTCGCCAAGCTGAAGCAGTACGACCTCGTCGTGATCTCGTGCGAGGGCTACGAGTCGTCGACCGAGTACCCGGGCACCTATGGTGGTTGGCCGAAGACGCAGAGCAAGACCTCCTACCAGGCGATGACCGACTACCTCGCGGCGGGGGGCCGCATGTTCACGACCGACTACGAGTACACCTGGTACAAGTACAGCCCCGACCCGGCCCTCAAGGCGGCCATGACCCTCCCCGGCGGCGCGCCCGCGGGCGCGAACCCGATGGACATCGACACGACCTTCCCCAAGGGCAAGGCGCTCGCCGACTGGCTCAAGGTGGTCGAGCCCGCTTCGACGGCCGGCAAGCTGCAGTGCGACTACGTGTTCGACAACGTCTCGGCGTCGACGAAGGTCACGCAGGTGTGGACCCGATCGGGCGCCACCCCGCATCCACGCTTCGTCACCATCAACGCACCGGTCGGCAAGCCGGCCGAGGCGCAGTGCGGGAAGGCCGTGCACCTCGACGCGCACATCAACATGTCGGACAAGGTCGACGCCACGTTCCCCGCCGGGTGCACGTCGCCGCTCAAGGAGGGCGAGAAGGCCTTCGCGTTCTTCTTCTTCGATCTCGCCGCCTGCATCCAGGAGGAGGGCGAGCCCCCGAAGCCACCTCCCATCAAGTGACCGGAGCGAGCCGAAGGCTCGCGAAGGGAACGGCGGCCGCCTCCACGGGCGGCCGCAACGACGAACAAGTGACCGGAGCGAGCCGGGGGGCGGGCGCCTGACGATCGGGGGGGACGGGCGGAACTGGCGGCGACGCCCGTCCGGTGCGCTATGGTTCGAAGAGAGGCATGCAAGCTCCCTTCTTCCTGGCGTCAGGGCTGTTGGTGTTCACGGGCTGCGCCTCGGCAGACTTCAAGGTCGCGGACTCGACCGACGCGGGCACCGACGGCACGGTGGAGACCGGCGTCGACGCGCGGCCCGACACCCCTCTGGTCGACGTGAACTGCCCGCCGCTCGGGCCGACCGACGAGATCCTCGTCGATTCCAACAGCGTCGCGGCGACACCCAACGGCACCACCAGCTGCCCCTTCCGCACCATCCGCGAGGGCCTCGCCATCACCACCCCCGGCACGCCGCGCGTGGTCCGCGTCAAGGGCACCGCCGGTGGGCGCGTCTACACCGAGGTCACCAACCTCGTGGTCAAGACCGGTGTCACGCTCGTCAGCGACGGCCTCGGCACCGTGGTGATCGCCGGCGCGGGAGGCACCTGCGCCGGCGCGGCCGCGGTCTGCATGGTGCAGGTCAACCGGGGTGCCAACCTCGACGGCTTCATCGTGCAAGGCGGCACCCCCAACGTCACGCTGGTCTCGATCAGCGGCGCCGGCACGAGCGGCGCGGTGCTCGCCAGCGTGAAGAACACGCGCGCGACCAAGGCGGCCGGGGACGGCGGCTTTGCCTTCCTGGTCAACGACGGCGCCGTGCTCGGGCCGAACGTGGAGAGTGTTCAGAACCCCTCCGTCGCCGGCCTACAGGTCTACGGGAGCTCACCGGTCCGCGTCACCGGCACCAACTCGCGGTTCAACAGCAACCTGTGGGGCATCAACCACGAGGGGACCGGCTCGCTCACCATCGAGAGCGGCGTCACGGCCAACCTCAACACCAAGAGCGGCGTGCGCATCTTCACCGCGCTCAGCGTCATGCACAACATCAGCGCCCTCACCGCGGGGGGCAACGGCGAGGCCGGTCTCGTGGTCGTGGGTGGCAGCGTCACCCTGCGCAACTCGTTCCTCAACGCGGACAACAAGGTCGGGGTGGCGCTCAACGGTGCGCCCGGGACCAACCTCGACCTCGGTACCGGCTCGCTCGTGGGCAACAACCTGTTCGGCACCGCCGGCGCCGCCAGCGGCCGCAACAAGTACGCGGGCGTGTGCGTCGAGGGGCTCTCGGTGGAGCTCAAGCTCACCGGCAATCGCTGGACCACCTGTTCGCCGAGCAGTTCCACCCTGCCGGGCAGCTGCGCCGACGTCCCCGGCGAATACAAGGACGTGATCCTGCGCGGCGCCGTCACGGGGAGCGTCACCACCGCGTCGTGCACCCCCGGCTGATCCGCACGGAGAACCCGGCTCTTCGTCCAGGGCGTGGGCCTTCAGTCGGCCTTGGCGAGCAGACCGCGCACCTGGCCCTCGTCGAAGCCGCCCGTGAACCCACCGACCAGTGTCCCGTCCTTGCGCAGGACGATGACGGCCGGGACGACGTTGAGCTTGGCCAGATCGCCGAGGCGTCCGCGCTTGGCGTCTCCGATCGCGCGTCGGCACTGGCTCTTGATGGCGTCGAAGAAGATGCCGACGATCGCGCGGTCGGCGAGCGGCTGCAACGCGACGAGCAGACAGCCGGTGTCCTTGGGCAGCTCGGAGAGGAGCGGCTCGAGGGTGCGCAGCGCAGCGAGGGAGGCGCCGTCGTAGCTCTGGAGCGCGAGGACGATCGCCTTCTTGCCGAGCAGCTGCGTGCTCTCGGGCGTGTGGTCGATCTCCTTGTCGACCGGGTCGAGGGCGAAGTCGAGCGGCGGACCGTGGTCCTTGGGCGGATCGGGCACGGCGGTCACCACCGGGTCGGGCCCCTTGGTGACCGGCGCGGTGGGGCAGCCCGTGAGCAGGAGGGCGGAGAGCCAGAGGCGCTTCACGGCTCCCCCTTCATGCACTTGAGCGCGGGCTCGCGCGCCGGCTTGGCGGACGGCGTGCCGGCGGTCTTGGCGACGGCGACGTGCAGGGTGGCGAGCGTGCTCTGCAGCACCTCGTGGTCGCGCCGCGCCCGCGCCCCGACGCAAGCCTTGGTGAGCCACGGCAGGGCCTCGGCGCTCTTGCCGTCGGTGACCAGGATCTCGCCCTGCACGCCGCAGAGGAGCGCGTCGAGCGGCGCCTCGACCAGCGCCTGGGCGAGCACCGATTTGGCGTGGGTCACGTCCTTGAGCTCGACGTAGCGGCGCAGCACCCGGCGCGAGCAGCTCGGATCCCAGGACACCTGCGCGCACGCCTCCATCCACAGCGCGTGTGGCTTCTTGGAGAGGTCACCGGCAGCGACGAGGCCCTTCTCGGCGAAGGTCGACTGCGGGATCGTCTTCATCACGTGCCGCACCAGCGCCTCGATGGACTTGGGGTCGGGCTTGCCGGCGAGCTCCGCCTCGAGGGCGACCTCCACGTCGAGGACGCCGAACGGCAGCACGTCGAGCCGAGCGCGGCCGATCTTGCGGGCGCGGGTCGCGTCGAGCGAGGCCTCGCAGCGCACGCGCAGGCTCGACACGACGGGCCCGCGATCGGACCACGAGAAGCCCTGGGAGAGCTCGCAGGCCTCGTCCCTGGTCGCGAGCGGCGAGGCGAGCACCGCGCGGAAGCGCACCATCACGTTCTTCTCGAGCTCCTTGCGCGCCTGCGCGGCCGTCTTGTCCCAGCGCGCGGCGAGGCGGTAGGTGTCGAGCTCGGTCGGGAACAGGGCGGCCATGCGCGACCAGGCCTGGGGCGCGGCGGGATCGGAGAGCACCCCGAGCTGGGCGACGCGGGTGTGGAACGGGAGCCTCGGGATCGGCCGCGCCTCGCGGACCAGATCGACGGTGGCGCCGGGCTCGGGGCGTCCCGAACGCGGGCTGCGCACGAACAGCGCTGCCGGATCGCCACCCTCCCGGACGGTCGCCGCGAGAGCGAAGTGGTCGGCCCAGGCCGCCGCGCCGATGCCCTCCGCGTCCTTCGCGAACGACGAGAGCCGCTCGCGCGAGGGCGAGAACGGGGTGGCGGTGGCCGCGCCGAGGCGTCGCGCGATGGCGGTCTCGTCGTCGTCGTTGGACTTGATCGTCTCGATCGCCTGCTGGCAGCGGACGAGGTCGAGCGCGCAGACGACCCGCGTGTGCAGGGCGCGACCGGCGGGGTCGGTGGGGCGGCTCGCGACGTAGATGCGGGCGAAACGCTCGGCGTTGAGTGGATCGTCCTCGATCTGCGCGATCAGGGCGGCCTGGAACGCGGCCGCGGGCGCGTCGGTGACCAGCTTCTCGAGCGTCTTGCGGGCGTCGGTGAGGTCGCCCTTCAGCGCCGCGGCGATGCCGAGGCCGTAGCGGGTCACGGGCGCGGCGAGTCGCACCGCGTACGCCGACTTGACCCAGGCCACGGCCTCGGGGAGCGCCTTGCGCGCCGCGGCGCAGCGCATCATCAGCTCCATGGTCTCGAGGTCGTCGGCGGCGATGGAGAGCGCGGTGCGCGCGCGCTGGTGGCAGAGCGTGAAGTCGCCGTCCCACGCGGCCTCGAGGGCCGACTGCAGCGTCACCTCGCCGAGGGGCACCTCCACCGAGGCCGACGCCGAGCTGGTCGCCGACGCCGTCGTGACGACCGGTGGCCGCGTGTTGTTCGAGGGGCACGCGGACAGCGCCACGACGGGGGCGAGAAGGGCGACGATGGGCGCGAGGCGCCTCGACATGCGTACGTTCATACGCGGCGCGTCGTCGCGCGTCGATCTTTCCGCGTTCCGCTCCGCGCCGGCCTGGGGTACCCCCACCCCCCTGCATGTTCAAGATGTTCAAGAAGGTGCTGATCGCGAACCGCGGCGAGATCGCCGTGCGCATCATCCGCGCGTGCCGTGAGCTCGGCCTCCAGACCGTGGCCGTCCACAGCGAGGTCGACGAATCGGCGCTCCACGTGCGCCTGGCCGACGAGGCGGTGCGCATCGGGCCCGCGGCGCCGGCCAAGAGCTACCTGCACATCCCGGCCATCATCGCCGCCGCGGAGATCGCGGGCGCCGACGCCATCCACCCCGGCTACGGGTTCCTGAGCGAGAACGCCCAGTTCGCGGAGGTCTGCCGGCGCTGCGGCATCACGTTCATCGGACCGACCCCGGAAGCCATGCGAGCCTGGGGCGACAAGGTCAGCGGCCGCGCCAACGCGGTGCGCTTCGGCCTGCCGCTGCTCCCCGGCAGCGGCGTGCTCCGCGACGGCGCGCACGCGCGCGAAGAGGCGGCCCGCATCGGCTACCCGGTCATCCTCAAGGCGAGCGGCGGCGGCGGCGGCCGCGGCATGCGCATCGTGCGCCGCGCCGAGGACATCGAGAACGCCTTCCAGAGCGCCACCTCCGAGGCGGCGAGCGGGTTCAAGAACCCCGACGTGTACGTCGAGCGGTTCATCGAGCGGCCGCGCCACATCGAGTTCCAGGTGCTGGTCGACAAGCACGGCCACGCGCGTTCGCTCGGCGAGCGCGAGTGCTCGCTCCAGCGGCGCCACCAGAAGATCATCGAGGAGGCCCCGAGCCCCTGGATGACCGAGCAGCGCCGAAGGGAGATGGGCGGCCGCATCGAGAAGGCCATGGTGGAGACGGGCTACGACGGCCTCGGTACCCTCGAGTTCCTCCTCGATCCGGACGGCCCCGACGGAGGCCAGCTCTATTTCATGGAGATGAACACCCGCCTCCAGGTGGAGCACCCGGTCACCGAGATGGTCACCGGCCTCGATCTCGTCGCCGAGCAGATCCTCGTCGCGGCCGGCGGCAAGCTCGCCCTGCCCGACCAGCTCCACTTCCGTGGCCACGCCCTCGAGTGCCGCATCAACGCGGAGGACCCGGTCACGTTCGCCCCGTGGCCGGGGGTCATCACCGAGTACCATCCGCCGGGCGGCAACGGCGTGCGCGTCGACGGCGGCGTCTACGGCGGCTTCCGCGTGCCCTCCACCTACGACTCGCTGATCGCCAAGGTGATCACCCACGCGCCGTCGCGCGAGCGCGCGCTCACCCGCATGGCGCGGGCGCTCGACGAGTTCATCGTCGGCGGCATCCGCACCAACATCCCGCTGCACAAGCGGCTCGTCGTGCACGACGACGTGCGGGCGGGCCGCATGACCACCCGCACGATCGAGGAGCTCGTCGCCGCGCGCTAGGCCAGGAGGGACTCGAGCCCTCGCTGCAGGCGCGTGCCGAGCTCCTCCCACACGAGCACCGCGAGGCCCCACCAGAGGGCGATCCAGATCGGCACGCCGAAGAGCACGCCGAGCCGGTAGGCGTGCAGGTGACCGACCTGGATGTAGAGCACCTCGACGGCCGGTCCGAGCACGAGGACGCCGGCGAGGAGCCCCCGTCGACGCGGGTCGGGCCGCACGACGAGGAGGAAGGCGACGAGCGCCACGACGAACGGCACGAACGACAGGATCGGGCGGTCGTAGAGGCGGTAGATGCACTGGCGGGTGACGACCACGACGCCGAGCAGGACGGCGAGGCGCGCCTTGGCGCCGACGTCGAGGCCGGGGAGCCCACGGGGCGCGGGGGGCAGCGCGAGCCGACGGTAGTGGCACAGTGTCAGCACGAACCGCAGGATCATCCCCCAGTAGAGCAGCATCCAGAGCGGGATCGTCGACAGGCGACCGAGGTCGGTGGGCACGGTGTAGTCGTAGATCCGGTGACGCACGACCGAGCTCCAGTCGTTGAAGGCGCCGAGCAGGGTCGCGACCGCGAGGAGCGCGAGCTCGCCGCGGCGGCTCGTGTCGCGCTGCTCGTCGGGGAGCGCGAGGAACAGCGCCGTGCGCAGGCCGAGCACGACGGGCACCAGCACGGACATGCGCGCGAGGTCGTGGGCGTACGCGCAGATGGCCGCGCTGATCACGACGATCGTCCCGAGATCGAGGGCGAACGCGCGGTCGCCGACGGACTTCTCGGTGCTCATCGTCAGGCCCTCAGGAACTCGACGACCGCGCGCAGGAGGCCGAGCGGCTCGACGAGGCCGTGGGCGTACTCGTCGGTGACGTAGTTCTGCGCCCAGCAGCAGTCGCCGCCGCACTGGTCCGGGCCGGGGCCGTGGAAGCCGCGCGGATCGCGGCGTCGCGTCGCCTCCGCCCATACCTGATCGAGGTGGTCGTAGGCGAGGACGTCGATCCACTCGGGGACCACGTTCACGCTCGCCTTGCACGGCCAGGGGAGCCGGCCGTCGTGGTCGAGGTGGGGCTTGAGGGCGTTGCGGCACTCGAGCCGGTCGGCGGACAGCAGGCGCTGGTTCATGCGCAGCGAGCCGCTGATGCGGGCGCCCGCGCGCTTGCGACGCAAGAGCTCGTCGACGAACGGACGATACTCGGGGTCGGCCAGCAACGCCGGGTCGATGCCCGCGCCGACGTTGCGGGGCACCGGGCAGAACCAGATCCCGAGCTCCGTCGCGAGGTCGAGCACGCGTCGCGCCTCGGCGACCCGCCCCGGCTGGATCACGGTGTTGACCATGAGCTTCACGCGCTGCTCCGCGGCGAGCTCGTGCAGGACGAACAGGTTGCGCAGCACGTCCTCGGGGCTGCCCGTGACCCACATCTCCGCGAGCAGCTCGAGGTCGAGCGCGTCGAGGCTCACGACCAGCACGTCGACGTCGGCGAGGAACGTCGACCAGTCGGGGCGGCGCAGCAGGTCGTGGAAGCGACTGCCGTTGGTGTTGAGGACGATCGGGAAGTAGTCGAGGTCCCGCGCGCGGCGGACGAGCGCGGGGAGGTCCTTGCGCAGGGTCGGCTCGCCCCCCGCGAAGTAGACGCTCGGCGTGCGGGTGCGCATCACCTCGAGGAGGCGGACACCGCGCGCGGTGTCGAGCTTGCCGCGGCCGTCGAGCTCGGGGTACTTCGCGCCCCGGTGATCGTCGCAGTAGCTGCAGCGGAAGTTGCAGGGGCGGTGGGTGGTCCAGATGAAGAGCAGCGGCAGGAGGTCCTCGCGCCCGACCGCAGCGCGGCGGCGGTTCTCGAGGTAGTTGGAGGCGGCGGTGCGGTAGCTCGCGAGTCGGTGGAGCAGGTGCGCGCGGCCGCGGCGCGGGGCCTCGAGCCGCGGTCGGATCTCCTCAGCGAGCGCGTGGGCCTCGGCGCGCAGGCGCGCGAGATCGGGCTGACCGTTCACCTGGTAGCGGGGCCACGTGGCCTTCGGGGCGAGCGGCAGGGAGCGCTTCTCGGACGGGATCGACTGGTTCATGGGGGCTCCTCGGGAACGCCGTCGGACGGAGCGCGGGGAGCACGGCGGCGAGCACCCCCAGCGACGAAGCGGCCAGCACCTCGACCGCCGCCTTGCGGGCGACCGGGTGCGCGCCGAACAGGAACCGCAGACCGACGCGGGTCCAGAGGCCGAGCAGGCCGTGGGCCACGAGCTCGGCGTCCGGCAGATCGGCGCCGGTCGCCGCGGCGAACGCGCGGAGCCGGTCGGCCAGGAACGAGCCGACGTCGGGCGTGAGCCCGTCGCGCGCCACGGCGAGGCCAGAGGCCGCGCCGAAGCGCTCGGCGAAGGCGGCGAGGAGCTCCCGCTCGGATGCCCAGTGGTCGAGGCACACCTCGGCGAGCCGGCGGGCGAGGGCACGCGGATCGGACACCTCGCCCCGGCCCCACGCGTCCTCGAGGCGGGCGACCATCGTGGCCTGGAACTTCGCGAGCAGGTGATCGACCAGATCCGCCTTGGTGGGGAAGTGCACGTAGAACGTGCCGTGGGCCACGCCCGCGCGGCGCGCGACGTCCGCGACCTGGGTCGCGCCGTAGCCCTTCTCGGCGAAGCACTGGAGCGCCGCTCGCTCGAGGAGCGCCCGGGTCTCGGCCTTCTGCGCCTCGCGTACGCCCAGCTTCGCTGACATGCAGTCAGTGATAGCAAGTCATTGAAGCGGTGCAATCTCGCTTGTATTTTCTGATCTTCTGCCAACATATGGCCGGCGACTGCTGCCATTGCTGCCGCGCGCGACCGAGGTGGACGCTGGTGTACGCTGCGACGCGTGGCGGACGCCTGGGACCCTCGCTTCGACGCCGGGCGGCCGGTGTTCGCACCGCTCGCGGCGGCCATGGAGCGGTTCCGTGGGTTCTCGACCTTCCCGCCGCTCGCAGCCTGGAACGAGGGACTGCCTTCCGGCCTCGCGTCCGCGGGCGGCGCGCCGATCCGCTTCGTCGAGCAGCCACCGCGGCGGCGGCGGGGGCAGCCGGTGGACGTGGACGCCATCTACGACGAGCGCATCTACACGCGGGGGGAGGTGCCGAGCCGCTCGCGCACCTGGCACGACTTCTTCAACATGCTGGTGTGGCGGTCGTTCCCCGCGCTCAAGCGGGCGATCAACCTCCGGCAGCGGGTCGCGCTACGGGCCCACGTGGCGCCGGGCGCGTCGAAGCTGCCCTCCGCGCGAACCCGCGAGATGGACGCCCTCGCGATGCTCGACGAGGGCGGGCTCCTCGTGGTGACGCGCGCCGGCGCGCCCGATCTGGACGCAGCGATCGACGAGGGCGACACGGTGGCCCTGGCCGAGGCGGTGCAGCGCGGGGAGGCGCGCGCGCTGCTGATCGGCCACGCAATCCACGAGCACCTCGTGCTGCGCGCGGATCTCGTGCGCACCCTGGTCTTCCGGCTGGAAGTGCCCGACTGCGCCCTGCCGCAGGCGCAGATCGATCAGCGAATCGGCGCCGTGCTCGACGCCGGCGCGCCGGTACGACAGCGCCCCGACGCCAAGGGCATGCCCATCGTCGACGCGCTGTTCTCTCAGTCGCCCTTGGTGTCGGCGGTGCCCGTGTCGGGCGGCAGGCCGTAGGCGCCCGCGAGCGAGCCGGTGTCGATGTCCGCGTCGGCGTCGGCGCCGCTGTCCTTCGCCGCGCCGGTGTCGCCGACCGGCGCGCTGTCGGTCACGGTGCCCGTGTCGGGGGCCGGCGCACCGTAGATCGCCTGCTCGCTCCCACACCCGACGATCACGGCCGAGGCCCCCAGCGTGAAGATCGCGCCGCGCGTCAGCCGCGCGCGGACGGTGTGGCTCGCCGGGGCCTGGGCCCCGGGCGCCGAAGCGCCGCAGAAGGGGCAGGCGGCGGCGTCGACGCGGACGTGGCGGCGGCAAGCGAGGCAAGGAGTGAACGACATCCGCACAGTCTACCGCGTCTCCACGCCGAAGGAGATCACGTGGATCTCGCGGGCCGGGACGTCGACCAGCAGCACCTCTTCGGCGTCGAAGACCAGCGAGTACTCGAGGAGCTGACGGCGCGTCGGCGGGTAGGTCGGGTCGGGCGCGGTGGCCCCGGTCTTCACCTCCGCGACCAGGGTGCGTCCGCGGCGCTTCACGAGCAGATCGGCGCGCACCTCGACCTCGGTCAGGGCTCCGTCGACGGCGAAGGAGAAGCGGCGGCGCACCTGCCGGTCGACGATCTGGTAGCCCGCGTCCTCGAGCAGGGTCTCGGCGTCGCGCTCGCCGGCGGCGGCCACGCGGTTGCGCCCCTTGCTGCGCGCCGAGCGTCCGAGCCGCGAGAGGAGGAGGCCGAGGAGGAGACCGACCACGAGGATCGCGACGACGAGCCACGCTGCGTTCTCGGCGAAGAGCCCCGACACGGGCGGCACCGTGCGTCGAGGTGCGACGGAGTGACAAGTCTTCGGCCGAGTTGCGGCGCCGGCCGGACGCGCGAAGATGGGCCCATGCTCGCTCGCCGTCGCTGGGCGCTCTCCGCCGTCTCGCTCCTCGCCGTCGCTGCCTTCGCCGGCCCCGCGAGCTCGAAGCCCAAGAAGCTCAAGGGCGAGCCGCGTGGGCTCGCCGACATCGAGGCCCGGACCAAGGTGCTCGAGAAGAGCAAGGACGCGGCAGGAGACTTCGACGCGTTCACCGAGTGGCTCGGCGTCGCGTCGGTCTTCTGCGCGCCGGAGGCCTGCAAGACGATCGCCTCCGTGAAGTGGCTCACGGGCAACCTCGACGCCGACGCCGAGCTCGAGAAGGTGCTCGCCATCACGACGCGGGGCGGCGGGGAGTGCGCCCCCAGCAACCTCGACGTGTTCGTGCTCGACGCGACGAGCAAGACCGAGCTCAAGGTGGTCGCGCACACCCGGCAGTCGTTCGAGGCGAGCAAGACCGCCGTGGCGGAGGCCTCCCTCGCCAAGGTGCACGCGAGCACCCTCGACGACCTGGTCGTGCGGGTCGACACGCAGTGCGCGAAGAGCCCCCGTGACCACGTGCTCCGCGTGCACACCCTCGAGAGCGGCCGCCTCGAGGAGATCGCGACGAGCGTCGACCTGCTCGGCAAGGACCTCGTGTCGCACGCGTTCGTCGGGTCGGCGCCGGTCACCCTCGAGCTCGCCTCCGCCAAGGGCAAGACCAAGCTCACGTTCGATCCGGCCTACGGGTACGACGCGTTCCCGAGCGTGGAGGCCGCGAAGAAGACGGCGATCACCAAGTCCGACGACGACAGCCTCGGCGCGAACGAGTGCGCCGCGCCGCTCGGCACGAACCTGGCGACCGACTGCGACCTCGCGGGCACGGCGAAGGTCGAGGTGCTGGTCCAGAACGGCAAGGCGCTCGGCATGACGGTCACGGTGACACCGGCGAGCCTGAGCACCACGCGGTGCCTGCGGCAGAAGGTGGCGGCGGCCAGCTGGAAGAGCGCGCCCGGCGTGACCGGTTGCACCCGCACGTTCGCGGTGAAGTGAGCGAACGGAGCGAGCGCAGCGCGCGAAGTGAGCAGCGACCGCCTCGATGGGCGGCCGCAACAGGGTTCAGGCGCGGGGCGCGTCGCGGCGCTCGCGGCGGGCCCGCGCCTTGGCCTTCTCTCCCTCCCGGGTGCGCAGCGCGGTGCGGGGCGGGCGCAGGGCGGCGAGCAGTCGCTCGGTGGTGGCCGTGACCTCCTCGACCGCCCGCGCGAAGGCCGCCTCGTCGTCGCGGTTGGGGCGGGTCGCGCCGCTCACCTTGCGCACGAACTGGAGCGCAGCCGCCCGGATCTCGTCGGGCGTGGTCGGCGGGTCGAAGTGGTGGAGCACGCGGATGCTGCGACACATGGGCTCATGGTGCCCGCTCGCCGCGTCAGTGTCACTCACATGGCGGTGACGATGGTCCAGGGGACGGCGAGCATCGTGCCACCGAGGATCGTCTTGTCGGTCTTCCAGCGGGCCAGCTTGACCGTGGGATCGTCCTCGAACCGACCGATGTCGATCTGCTCGTCGTGGTAGAGGACGACGCGCCCGTCGCGCAGACCGGTGGCGAGCCGCATCGTGCCCACAGGGAGACCGTCGATCGCCCGGCTGTCCTTCGAGACCCCGAAGCGCGCGGCGACGACGGCGCCCGCGGTCGCGGCGCGCAGGGCGACCAGGTCGTCTCCGACCGCGAGGGCGTGGGTGAACGCGCCGAACGGCGTGAGCTCGGCGCCCGACAGGCGCTTGCCCGTCGGGTCGTAGCGCCCGACCCAGGCCTGTTCGGCGAGCTTCTTGCCGAGCAGCACCGTGCCGCCGAACGTCGCTGCGGCGAGCCCGAAATCCGGGGTGACCGCGCAGGTGTCGAGCTCGGTCTCCATGTGGTCGACGCGGAGAGCCTGCACGCGCGCGCAGCCGACCGCGTCGTACATGAGGAAGCGACGGCCGGGCAGCGGCAGCACGAGGTCCCAGGCGTGGTGGTCACCCTCGGTCTCGAGGCCCTTGATGTACGAGCCCACGATCAGCGCCACGGTCTCGGTCCGCGCCTCGCGATCGTGGAAGAACATCGCGTCGTCGCTCACGACGATGTGCGACCACGGGGAGTAGTCCATGTCGTCCTGCAGGAGGCGAATCTCCCCGGTCGGCTCGATCGCCGCGACGACGCCCCGCGCCGTGGGGCGTGAGTAGAAGAAGACCGCGGGGGCCGGCGGCCCGGTCTCCACCGCGTCGGCTGCGCCGTCGTCGCCCCTGGCCTCGGGTGTGGTGTCGGTGGTCACCCCCGCGTCACGCGCCGACTTCTCGTCGCCGAGCCCGACGACAATCCCACAGCCGAGGAGGAGCGCGGGCGCGACAGCCCAAGCGAACAGCCCCGACGGTCCCCGCACGCCCGTGACTGTGCCCTGCGGCCCGAGGGCACGCAACACCCGCTCCCCGACGCGTTGAATGGGGGCCTCGGCGATCGCACCGACGACAGTGATGTCCACGCTGCGTCTCGCCGCCCTGATCCTCATCGGGCTCTCCGCCGGTTGCTACTCGCGCAGCCACGCCCCCGGTCACGCGAGCCGCGAGGCGATGACCCGCGTGCCCCTGCACGCGGTCAAGCCGCAGCTGTGCATCGGTGGGGCGTGCGATCTCGAGGCCCCGCTCGGCCCGATTCGCCTCCACCGTGCAGTTCCAGTCGCTGAACGGCAAGCGGAGCGAGACCAGCTTCCGCGTCGCCTACCAGAGCGCGCGCGCCACCTGCAGCGGACCTGTGCCTCGGCCCGACGGGCTCCCGCCGTTGCCGTTCGTCTGCACCATCGGCGCGAGCGACGACCTGCCGGTGACGCTGCGGGTCGCTTCGGGCTGCCTGACCGCCACCCTCGAGCCGACGAAGCTGCTCGGCAACGAGCCGGCGTTCCGGCTCGAGACCGACGTGGTCGGCCTCGGCGGCGCGCACTTCCCGGGAAGCGAGATCGCGCTGCTCGATCCGGAGGGCGTACGCGCGTTCGTCACCTCGCACAGCTCGTTCGACATGACGCTGTTCGTGCGGCCCGGCGCCCCCCTCAGCGCTTCTCACACGCTCGCGGTCGTCGCCCTCCGCGCGTTCTTCGAGCTCGAGGGCCGGCCGACGGACTGCGTGCGCTAGGGCTCACTTCTCGCGGACCTCTCCGGACTCGTAGCGCCACTCGGAGAAGCGGTGCGAGAACGTGGCGGTGCCGCTCACGCCCTCGATCGGATACTCGAAGCTCAGCTTCGCCTTGGTCTTGCTGGCGACCAGCGCGGTGATGCGGAAGAACGCCGTCCCGGCCTTGGCCTCCTTCTCCTCGATCCACGCCACGTTCGAGCCGAACATCATGAGGTCGTGCTCCGCGAGGAGCGGGGTCTTCACGATGCGCAGTGGGTCGCGGCCGGGCAGCTTGGGGTGGAAGTAGGGGCTGAGCTCCTTCATGAGCAGCGTCGTCTCGAGCATCTTCTGCTTCTGCGGCTCCGTGAGCGTGACGGGGGAACCGTCGTCCTTCGCGATCTCGCACGCGTCGTCGAAGGGGAAGCTCTTCGGCCGCACGCGGATCTGCAGGAACGTGCCGAGGCCGTGGCCGACGTACACGCCGCCGTCCACGCAACGCTCGAACGTGCCCCCGATCCGCGGCGGCGCCTCGGTGCAGCCGCCGAGGGCCTTCTCGAGGTCGAGCCGGTCGATGGTGGGCGCGATCTTGGTCCCGGCGAACGCGACGCACGCGGGCGCCTTGCGCAGGTCGTCGATCCAGATGTCGATGATCTTGCCTTCACACAGGGTGACCTTGAGGGTCTCGCCGCCGGTGAGGGTGACCTCGGCGTGGGTGTCGCTCACCTTCTTGACGGTGAGGCCCGCGGCGGTGAGGTCGGCGAGGGTCTCGCCGAGCAGTACGGGGCCGAACGCCACCCCGGGCTCGATGGTGAGCGGACACGGGTTGCGGGGGCCGGGGCGCGACGGAGGGACGAGCTTGGCGAGCGGCGAGCCCGACGGGGCTGCGCTCGGGCTCGGCGTGGAGCTGGCGCTCGGCGTCGCGGTCGGCGCAGCGGGGGCGGCGACGATCGGCGCCTCAGGCTTGCTGCAGGCGGAGAGGAGGACCAGGAACCCGAGGGAGTGCCAGCGCATGCTCGTTCCTACGCGCCGGGCCCGCGAACGATCTCGGGCTCAGGCCCTCGGCTCCCAGAGCTCGATCTTGTTGCCCTCGGGATCCATCACCCAGGCGAACTTGCCGTTCTCGTGCACCTCGATCGACCCGAGGAGCGGGACACCGGCGGCCACGAGGTCCTTCGCGAGCGCCGCGAGGTCGTCGACCCGGTAGTTGATCATGAAGCTCGACGTGCTCGGCGCGAACAAGGTCGAGTCCTGCGCGACGAGGTTCCACACCGTGACCCCGCGATCGTCGGCGGTGTCGTCGGGCCATTTCAGGATCGCGCCACCCCACGCCTCGAGCGCGAGACCGAGGTGCTTCGCGTACCACTCGGAGAGCGCTTTCGGGTCACGCGCCTTGAGGAACACTCCGCCGATCCCGGTCACGCGTGCCATGCGCGCCACGGTATCGTGGCCACCCTCCACCGACCAGCGCGGGTCACTTCCCCTTCGCGAGTGCGTAGTCCTTCGCGGCCTCCTCGATCCGCACCCGATCGCGGGTCGCCTTCTCGGCCTCGACCAGGAGCTCCGCGGTGAACATCGTCAGGCCCCAGATGCCCACGGTGCGGCGCTTGACCGGGATCCGGTTGCCCCGCGCCGTCACCAGCGTGGCCCGATCACCGTCTCGCTCCACCCGCGCGAGCCCCGAGAGGTCCTTGCGCAGCCGGGTCAGCCACCCCCGCGCCTTCGCGATCCGGACGAACACCTCGGGGGCGTCCTTCGAGGCCGCGTCGGCCCCGAGCTCCGCTTCGAGCGGCTTCAAGGCGTCGGCCGGGTAGGCCTTCCGGGCCGCCCCGAGCGCCGTCTGGTGCTCCTTGCGGAGGGTGTGGACGGCCCACTGGGCCTCGTCCTCGAGGTAGGCGAACAGATCCTCGGGCCGGTCGTCGGCGAGGGCCACGCACACGTGGGCCCAGGCCCCTTCGGGCGTGTCTGCAGGGGGAAATGGCTGCTTGCGGCGGCACCCGACGGCGAGCCCGAGCCCCGCCCCGAGGAGGAGCGCTCGGCGGCGCGAAATGCGATCGAGAGGCGAAGCCACGCAAATCCCTTGCTTTTCCGAACCGACATACAGTAGTCCCGGCCCAGAGACGAGCCGTACATGCCCGACCCGTACCTCTCCCAGAAGTTCGCCGCGGATCTCGACCGACTTGGTTTCCGTGCGACGCGCAAGGTCAGCGTCGCCCAGCTCGACGCCCTCGAGGAGGCGCTCGTCGATCTGGCCGACGGAGAGAGTCCGGTGGTCCTCGACGCGGACGCCCGGGCCTACATCCGGATCCTCTACGAGCGCGGCCAGGGCAGCCCGGTGCGCGCGCCCGACTTCGAGGAGGTCGTCCAGGGCTCCACGTGGCTGGCCGATCCGGCCGAGATCAAGCACGTGGCCCGCGCCTTCGACACCCGCGGGGACATCCCGCCGGCCGGCCTCCTCTGCCTCGGCGAGTGGAAATCGGGCGAGATCTGGCTGCTCGACATCGCGATCAAGCACGGATACGTGTACCTCGCGACCGAGCGCCGCGAGATCCTGCCGATGTTCCGCAACGTCGGCGAGTTCGCCCAGTGGGCCGTCGCCAACGAGCTGTGGAAGCGCCGCATCGCCAAGGACGGCGAGATCCCCGAGCGCCTGAACAAGCTGCACTGGTTCAAGACCGTCTCGTTCCTCCGCGAGGCGGGGCTCGTGCCCCAGGCCTTCCGGCCCAAGCGCTTCAAGCCCAAGCACCCGGCGCCCACCGCCCTCGCCGCCGCCGACAAGGGCGAGCCGCAGGGGTGAGCTTCTACGTCGACCCGCTGCGCGCCTACGGCAGCGGGGAGGCGCGCTGCACCCGCGGCGAGACCTGCCACCTCGCGACCGACGGCCCGATCGAGGCGTTGCACGCCTTCGCGCAGCAGATCGGTGTGCCGCGGTTCGCCTTCCACGGCCACGCCCGGCACCTGCACTACGACCTGCGCGCCGACGGCCGAGCCCGCGCCGTGGCCGCCGGCGCGATCGAGGTCTCCTCGAAGGAGCTCGTCCGTCGGTGCTTCTTGAGCGATCGTTGACTTGACGAACCGCGTCACGACTGGAATGGTGGAGGGGATGACCCTTCGCTCCCACCACGTCTACGCGCTCTGCGCGTCCACGCACGGCTGCATGCCGCGCGTCGATGCGTCGCTCGCCGAGCGTGTCGTGAGCATCCCGCAGTCCAAGCCGGGTCATTAGCGTCGGATCGTCGTTCCCCATGGGGCCCCGGACGATTCGAGTCCGGGAAGAGAGGGGCCCCATGCGCAGGAACCGTCGTGATCCACCAATCCAAAGAGCTGTTCGCCAGACTGAAACGGACCGTCGCCCCGGCCCTGCGTCTCGCAGGGGGATGGTGCTCCCGTCCCGCCGCCGGTGTGCGACCGCAAGCAGACCGGGGCGTCGGCAGCGAGCTCGTGATGCTCGCGTGGCCCATCGCCGTCGCCATGCTCGGCGACACCGCGATGGGGCTCGTCGACACGAAGCTGGTCGCCGGTCTCGGCGCCGCCCAACTCGGCGGCGTCGGCATCGCCACGACCGTGATGTGGCTGTGTTACTCGTGCGTGTTCGGGCTGATGCGCGGCGTGAAGGTCCGCACCGCGCACGCGGTCGGGCAGGACCGCGCCGAGCAGTCGATCGCCTACGCCAAGGCGGGCCTCGTGCTCGGCCTGCTCCTCGGCGTCGGCATCCTCGTCGCCGCGCGCGACGCGAGCGCCATCTTCGTCAAGCTGGGCGTCGATCCGGCCACGGTGCCGTACGCGCGGGACTTCCTCGCGGCGCGCACCCTCGGCGCCCCGGCGATCTGCATGGTGTCGGCGCTGGTGCAGTACCGGCAAGGGCGCGGCGACACGCGCACGCCCATGATGGCGGGGCTCTTCGCCAACGTGATCAACGCCGTGCTCGCCTGGGCGCTGATCCACGGGCACTTCGGCCTGCCCCGCCTCGGGGTCGCGGGCGCCGGCTACGGCACCGCGATCGCGGAGACCTGTGAGGTCGCGTTCCTGCTCGCCGTGGTGCTCCGCGAGAAGAACGAGAGCACGCTCTCGCTCGGGGGTGCGATGCGCGAGGTCGCCCAGCTCGGCGTGCCGACCGGCGCGCAGTTCGGGTGCGAGCTGCTCGCGTTCACCGCGTTCACCGCCGTGCTCGGCGGGATCTCGGCGCACGAGATCGCCGCCCACCAGATCGCGATGTCGATCATCCGCACCTCGTTCCTGCCCGGCGTCGCCGTGGCCGAGGCGGGGAGCGTGCTGGTCGGTCGGGCCCTCGGCGCGCGCAAGCTCGACGAGGCCGACGCGGTCACCCGCCACGCCGTGGCGCTGGCCATGGGGTTCATGACCCTGTGCGGGGTGGGCTTCGCGCTGTTCGGCAAGGACCTCGCGCGGGCCTTCGCCGACGACGCGCTGGTCGTGCGGATCACGGCCCGCCTGTTGCTCGTCGCCGCGGTGTTCCAGACGCTCGACGCGGTCGCCATCGTGCTCCGCGGCGCGCTGCGGGGCGCCAAGGACGTGCGGTGGGTCGCGGCGATCGGGATCACGGTCGCGTGGACCTGCATCCCGACGGCGGCGTGGCTGTTCGGCAAGCGCCTCGGGCTCGGCGCGTTCGGCGGCTGGCTCGGGTTCGTCGCCGAGACCACCATCGCCTCGGCGCTGTTCGCCTGGCGCTGGAAGAAGGGCTCGTGGCGGCAGGCCTACGACCGGCCGCAGCGCGCCTCGGTGCCGGAGCTCGTGCCCGTGTCCGCCTGAGCCCGGCCGTTCCGGCCACGGAGACCGTGGCGCGCGTCGTTGCTGGCTGTTCGCGCGCCGCGGTCGAACCGGTAGAGTGCGGGGGTGAGTGACGACGACGGCAGCGTCGAACGCGGCGTCGAGAACGTCGTCCGCGCGTGTCTGCAGGTGCAGCCGCGCGAGCGCGTCGCGTTGCTCACCCACGACGCCGAGGACGTCGCCCGGCTGTTCACGAGCGCCATCGAGCGCGCGAGCGCCCGGGTGATCCGCGTGCCCCTCGAGCCGTGGGCCGGCCGCACGACCACCACGACCACGCCGGGAATCGCGGCCTCGATCACCGGGTGCACGGCCTCGCTGCTGCTCGCGCGGGGGCTGCCCGGGCCGGTGAGCCTCGCGGCCCTGCAGGCCGCACGACGCGTCGGCTCGCGACACCTGCACGCGGTCGGCGTCGAGCGACGCCTGCTGGGCCAGAGCTTCCGCGCGGACCCCGACAAGCTCGCGGCGCTGAACGCCGAGATGCGGAGCCTGGTCGCAGCTGCCCACGACCTCGTGGTCAAGAGCCCGACCGGCACGCAGCTGCGGGTGGGCACCGCGCCGGCGTTCCCGATCCTGGCCCTCGACGGTCGACCGAGCGCGGTCGCGTTCGACAACCTTCCCGCCGGGTTCCTGCTCCTCCACCCCGCGACCGTCGACGGCGCGTTCGTCGCCGATCGTGCGCTCGTCTCGGCGAGCTTCGCGGCCGACACGCTGCTCGTGCGTCGGGTGACGCCGACCTTCCACTTCGCGCGAGGTCGCGTGGAGCGCTTCACCTGCAGCGACCCGGGGCTCACCGAGCGCATCCAGGCCTACCTCGACAGTCACGCACACGCCGGCCGCGTCGGCACGGTCTGGATCCCCACCAACTACCTCGTGCGCACGGAGATCGGGGTCGGGCCCCAGGACGCGCTCCTGCCGGGGCTCGTCGTCTCGCTCGGATTCTCGGCCTCGGAGCGCACGCGAGCTCCCTGGGACGCCCCCGTACAGCTGCGCTTGCTCGGTCGGAAGCAGACCCTCGAGGTGGGCGGACGCACGCCGGTGCGCGACGGACGCTTCGAGGCCTGGTTCGCCGACGGGCTCGATCCGCTGCGGTAGAGTGCTAGGTTCCCGCACCCGAAGATGCCCACCGAGCACCCCTATGCCGAGATCGCGCCGCACGTCGTCAAGCCCGCGCGCTACCTCGGTGGCGAGTACGGCGCGGTCCACAAGGACTGGAGCGCGGTGTCGGCGCGCGTGTGCCTGGGCTTCCCCGACATCTACGACATCGGGATGTCGCACCTCGGGCTCAAGATCCTCTACTCGCTCCTGAACAAGCAGCCGGATCTGCTCGCCGAGCGGGTCTTCTCGCCGTGGGTCGACATGGAGCGCGAGCTCCGCGCGCGAGGGCTGCCGCTCGTGTCGCTCGAGTCGGCGCGTCCCCTCCGGGAGTTCGACGTGGTCGGGCTCTCGCTGCAGTTCGAGCTCACCTACACCAACTGCCTGCAGATCCTCGACCTCGGTGGCATCCCGTTGCGGGCGGGCGCGCGCGGCGACGCCGACCCTCTCGTGGTGGCCGGAGGACCGACCGCGACCCACCCCGAGCCGCTCGCGCCGTTCGTCGACGTGTTCGTCATCGGCGACGGCGAGGAGGCGTTCCCGGCGTTGATCCGCGCGTGGATGGCCACCGCCGGTCGCCCGCGCGCCGAGCGACTCGCCGCGCTCGCGAGCGTCGGCGGGTGCTACGTGCCCTCCCGCTACGAGACCACCGTCGACGCGGACACCGGGTTCACGGTGGTCGAGCGGGGGCTCGACGCTCCCCTGCCCGTCCAGCGCGCCCTGGTCCCCGATCTGAACCGCTACCCGTTCCCCTCCGACGGGCCGGTCCCGGCCGCCGAGGCGGTGTTCGATCGCATCTCGATCGAGATCGCGCGCGGCTGCACCGAGGGGTGTCGGTTCTGTCAGGCCGGCATGATCTACCGGCCCGTGCGCGAGCGCGACCCGGAGTCGGTCATCGCCTCGGTCACCGCCGCGCTCGAGGGCACGGGCTACGACGAGGTGGCGCTCACGAGCCTCTCGACCGCCGACTACTCGTGCGTCTCGCCGCTCGTGCGCGAGGTGATGCGCCGTCTCGAGAAGGAGAAGGTGTCGCTCTCGGTGTCGTCGCTGCGCGCCTACGGCCTCGACGAGGAGCTGCTCGACGAGATCCAGAAGGTCCGCGCGACCGGCCTCACCTTCGCGCCGGAGGCGGGCAGCCAGCGCATGCGCGACGTGGTGAACAAGAACGTCACCGAAGACCAGCTCATGACCACGGCCGAGCGGGTGTTCTCGCGCGGCTGGCAGAAGATGAAGCTCTACTTCATGATCGGGCTCCCGACCGAGCGCGACGAGGACGTCGTCGGCATCGTCGAGACCGGCAAGAAGGCGCTGCAGGTGGGGCGACGCGTGCAGCGCGGCCGGGGCCCCGCGGTCACGGTGAGCGTGAGCACGTTCGTGCCCAAGCCACACACGCCGTTCCAGTGGGCCTCGCTCGATCCGCTGCCCGAGATCGAGCGCAAGCAGGGCATCCTGCGGGCGACGGCGCGGGGCGGTGGGATCGACCTCAAGGTGCACGACGCGCCGGGGTCGGTGCTCGAGGGCGTGCTGGCGCGGGGAGACCGGGCGGTCGGCGAGGCGATCGAGCTCGCCTACCGGCGGGGCGCGCGCTTCGACTCGTGGGAGGAGCACCTCGATCTCGAGCGGTGGCAGCAGGCGTTCGAGGACGCAGGGGTGCCGATGGCCCGCTACACCGGCACGCTCCCCGTCTCGGCGCGGCTGCCGTGGTCCCACATCGACGTCGGCCTCGAGGACGGGTTCCTCGCCCGCGAGTACCGCAAGGCGCTCAAGGACCAGCTCTCGCCCCCCTGCGGCAAGGCGGCGGGCATGTTCGTCCACCACACCAACGTGGCGGAGTCGGAGGCCGACCGGCGCAAGCTCGTCTGCTACGACTGCGGTGTCGCCTGCGACCTCGGCGCGATGCGCGGCGACCGACTCGTCTACCTGAAGAAGCTCGGCGCCGAAGGCCCGGTGCCGATCGACCTCGACAAGCGCCGGCCCCGGCGCCCCGAGGAGCGCCGCCCCAAGGTGTCGTTCGTGCAGGGCACCGCGCGACGCTACCGCCTGCGCTTCGAGAAGACAGGCCCGAGCGCGTTCGTCGGGCACCTCGATCTCCTGCGCCTCCTGCCGCGCGTGTTCCGGCGGGTCGACCTCCCCGTGCTCTACTCGCAGGGCTTCCACCCGAAGCCCGACCTCACCTTCGGACCGGCGCTGTCGCTCGGCATCGCGAGCCTCGACGAGCACATCGACGTGCGCATCACGGCCGACCTCGACCTCGAGGGGCTCTGCGCGCGCCTGACCGCCCACGCGCCCGCGGGCATCGTGTTCACGGGCGCCGCCCGCCTGTCGGACACCGACCCGAGCATCGCCAAGCTCCTCTCGGAGGGCATGGCCCGCTGGGTCGTGGGCCTGCCCGTGTCGGCGCTGCCCGACGCCGGGCTGCTCGTGCGACCGACCGACGGCGACTGGGTGACCGCCGTGCGACGCGAAGTCGAGGGTCAGCTCGAGGGGGGACGGCTGGTGGTCCTCCGCACGGTCGACGGGATCGGCAAGAAGATCGACGTGCGCAGCTTCCTGCGCGGAGTCCGGGTGGGCGTGGGTCGAGAGGCCCTCCATCGCGCGGGAATCCTGGGCGATTTGCTGCCGATCGAGATCGACACCGCGCTCTCGGGGAGCTCGGGCGTACGCGTCGGCGAGGTCGTCGAGGCGCTGCTCGGCAAGGAGCTCCCCTTCCGCGCAGTGAGGGCGTCGATGTGGGCCCGTCGCCCAGGAAGTGATCGCGACACGACGCCGCTCGACCTCGCCGCGCTGCGGCGCGAGGCTGCTCCGCAGCGTGAGCTGCTGGCCGCGCAGGAGTAGTCTGCTACAACTGCTGCGGTGCGGCCCCTCCTCCTGGCCTCCGCTCCGCTCCTCGCGATCCTGATCGCGGGGTGCGCGGAAGGCGACAAACCCTCCGGCACCGTCTTCGACGGCGGCCTCCTCGACGGCGGCGCGGACTCGAGCGGTGGCGACGCCGCCGACACGAACCTCGTCCTGCCCGAGGTCGGTGACGACACCGGCACGAGCGACACCCCGCTCGATCCGGACGCCAGCTGCGCGAGCACCTCGGTCGAGGGCAAGGCGGAGCCCCTCCCGGTCGACATCATCTGGGTGGTCGACAACTCGTCGAGCATGCAGCCCGCGGTGGCCGCGATCAACACGGGGCTCAACGACTTCGCGGCGAGCATCTCCACCAAGAAGCTCGACTACAAGGTCATCATGCTCGCCCTGCGCAGCAAGACGAGCCCCATCACGGTGTCCGGGGGCACACGCTACCCGGTGTGCATCCCCCCTCCCCTCGCGGGCGACACCAACTGCGGGAACGGCACGCGGTTCTTCCAGTCGCACGTGGACATCAAGAGCACCCAGCCGCTCGAGCAGTTCCTCGGCACGCTCGGGCAGACCAAGGGCTACATGGTCGGCGAGACCCGAGGCGGCGATCCTTGGGCCGCCGAGCTCCGACCGACGGCCACCAAGACCATCGTGATGGTCACCGACGACGAGTCCCGCCTCTCGGCCAGCGACTTCGAGAACTTCCCCGGTGGCGTGAACCCCAACAACTCGTCGCTCGAGCTGCCCCCGGGGATCCTGCACCCCTCCCGCAAGGGCCAGTTCGCGGGCTACACGTTCGCGGCGCTCTACGGGTGGGGCTCGGAGACCAGCCCCTCGACCAAGTGCACCTACAGCGACGGCTCGGTGCCGCCCTCTTCGGGACCGACCTACACCACGCTCGTCACCAAGACCAAGGGGCCCCGCGCCAAGATCTGCGACGTCGCTGCGGCGTGGAAGTCGTTCTTCGACGCCATCGCGACCGCCGTGGTCAAGACCAGCAAGCTCGCCTGCGAGCTCCCGCTCCCCACGCCCACCACGGGCACGCTCGACCCGTCGAAGGTCAACGTCCGCATCCCGGTCGACAAGACCATCCCCAAGGTGGCCGACGCGACGGCGTGTGGCACCGGTGAGGGCTGGTACTACGACAACGACCTCACCCCCACCAAGGTGATCCTGTGCCCCGCCGCGTGCGACGCCGCCAACGCGGCCGTCGGCGTGGACAAGCCGGGCAAGATCGAGATCCTGTTCGGCTGCAAGACCGTCATCAAGTGACGCGGGCCGCCCGTGGAGGCGGCCGCTGTTCACTGCGCTCGCCTCCGGCTCCCTCCGTTCACTTGTTCGCCAGAGCGGCCGCCCGTGGGGGCGGCCGCTGTTCACTGCGCTCGCCTCCGGCTCCCTCCGTTCACTTGCACACGTTCACTTGCACACGCTGAACGACAGGCCGTCGTACCAGACGAAGTCGCCGGTGGCGGGCTGCAGGATGACGCGGGTGATCGAGCTCGAGCTGATGGTCTTGGTGGAGCTGCCGCCGACGGGGGTCGGGTCGAACACCACGGTCGCGGCAATGCCTTTGCCGAAGTACGCGACCATCTGGTTGCCGGCGAGGGCGTCGTGCACGGTGACGGTGACCTTCTGCACGACGGACGCGAAGTTGATGGAGATGGCGCCGGAGGTCCCGGTGCCCGCCGTCGACTGGAAGCCCGTGGGCTTGTGCGCGTAGTACGGCAGGATGGTGACCATCACCCCGCACGCGGTGCCGGAGCCGGTCACCGGACAGGTCGTGCAGCCGTCGAATGCGTCCGTCGCGTCGCCGGCGGCGTCGATCGCGGGTGCGTCCGGGCTCTCGACCTCGAACAGCAACGCTGCGTCTCCGTCCGGGCCCAGCACCGCGCCGTCGCTGGCGCCGCTGTCGATCACGCTGCCGTCGGTCGTCTCGGTCTGCGCCGCGCCGCTCGCGCCGCAGCCCGCGACGAGCGCGAACAGGCCGGCGAGGACAGAGCGTTCCACGGGGCGATCTTGCCATGAGCAGGGGGGAGTGGTCGACCGCTCTGCAACTCGACATCGACGTGGCGGGATGTAGGTAGAAGGTGACCCCCCTTTGGGAACCGTCCGGGGGGTCGTGAGCGAACGCGCAGCCTCGGAGCCTCCACGGGTCACGAAGCCACGCTCCAGCGCGCTCGGAGACGGACGCCACGTCACGCCGGGAGGGCGCGCGGACGCACGACGGGAGCCTTCGTCAACACACGCGTCGGCGGAACAGGCGACGCGGCGTGGGGGCGGGGCGAAGCGAGACGCCTGCCCATGCCCTCGAGGTCGTCCCATGGAAGAGGGGCGCGACGCGCCTCGCTCACGCGGACATACCAGTCGACGACGGCGATACGGAAACGGATCAAGAGCGACATCGCTCCTCCTCTCTCGGTGAGAACCTCACGCGGTGGGGCGACTGCGAATCGAACGCAGAACGGCCTCGTTATCAGCGAGCCCAGGGTCACCAACCCGTCCCGCCCCCAATCCGATCCCCTCGCACCGTGCGCGGGATCGGCAACGCCTGCTTGATGAGCAGGTACTTCCGGATCTTCATGGTCATCTCGTTCCTGCGACCTCGAGTCGCGGTGGGTGGCGAGGGGATCGAACCCTCCTGCTCCTGGGTGTGGGCCAGGCGTCGGCACCAGCCGGCGGGCCACCCGTGGTTGCTGCGCGCGGAGTCGAACCGCGCCCGGCGCCTCATGAGGGCGTCATTCCCCCGGGGAACGCAGCATCGTGTTGCGAGGCGAAAGCCTCGACGGCGATGGCGCGTCGCCGCCGCCCCAGGAGGGCGACGCGCCATCGACGGAGACCCGACCGAGAGCCAAGGAGCCCCCCGCCCAGGCTCACACCTGGACGGCCTCGATCTCCTTCACCCAGTGGCCGGCACCGAGCTTTCCCTCGGCGAACAGCGACACGATCTCGAACACGCGGTCCGAGAATCCGCCGACGTTCAGCACCGCGGGATCGTCACGCACCTGGGTCGAGCCGTACGGCTGGATGTCGACGAGGACCAGCTTCGCCTTCGGGTTCTTGCCCGAGAAGCGCGCCCACTCCTCCGCCATCTTGGTGCCTCCGCGACCGCTCGAGTGGCCGTTCGCGAAGTCGACCCAGGACATGTTGTCCGACACGTACACGACGAGGTCACCCTTCGCGCCGCGCGCGTTGAGGTGCCGCAGCGGCGCGCTGCACGAGGTTCCGCCCGAGGGCAGGCTCGACAGGCGCTCCGCGTTGGTCATCACCGAGTCGAGCGGGTTGAGCGCCTTGCCCAGGGGCACGACGTCGTCGCTGAACGGGATGATCTCGGCGTGCGGGTTCTTGCGCAGGAACGCCGCGCCGACGAGCGCCGCGACGTCGATGCACCGCACGGCGGTGGTGCCGCCCTTGCGGAGACCGGTGACCGGGGAGTGCATCGAGCCCGAGACGTCGGGGCAGACGTACACCTTGCCCTCGACCTTCGGGACGTTCTCGATTGCGATCTCCATCGCCTGCTGCAGAGCGAGGTGGATCGGCTGCGGGACCGACCCGTTCGCCGCCTTGAAGGCCGCCATCAGCTGGTACGGGAACACGCGCGACCGACGGACCTTCGCCTCGTCCGCGAGCGTGCTCGCCACCCACTTGACCATCGTCGCGTCCGCGAGCACGTCGTGCCGCGCGAGCGTGTTGAGGTTCATGCGGAGCTGCGTCCAGCTCATGTTCTTCGCCAGCTGCTTCCACGCCGCGCTCGAGAGCGGCAGCGCGGTCAACATCTCGAACGGGACGTCGGGCAGGATCGCCGAATCGCCGGCCTTGTACGCCTCGAACGCCTGGACGAGCGGCGGCAGGGCGGACTTCTCCACCTCCTTGCCGATCAACCAGCCGTACAGCGCGCGGCGAGCCGCGTCCTCGCCAGGGGCGGGGCGCGCGAGCTTGATCACGTCGGCGAGCGACGGATCGTTGCCGAGCGACTGACGGAACACGTTCTCGGGCGAACGCTGCGCGAACCACTGCTGGATCAGGCGCTTGGGCGCCGAGCCGAGCGACTTGCGCCCGGTCACGCCGCTGCGGACGATCTGCACGAAGTTGCGGAGCATCTTGCCGGAGTCGATGACCCGAGAGAACACGGGCGCGAGCGCGCGCACGTCCTTGGCCGCGAGGTAGGCGGCGAGGAACGCGGGCATGTCCTTCATGAAGCCCTTCTCGCGCGTGTACAGCGCGGTCTTGGCGATGAAGCTGGTCGGGACCTGCTCGCAGAGCTCCAGCACCTTCTTCAGCTGGTCGGTCTCGTTCGCGTAGTAGGTCGAGTGGAAGGTACCGGTCACCGCGTACTGCGCGAGCGCGTGCTGCGCGTCGAACGCATAGGCGCGGCCCCCCGCCTCGTTCATCGTGTCGGGCTTCTGGGCCTTGGGGGAAGAAGCGAAGAGATGCTTGTGCGCCATGACTGTCCTCCTTTCTCGATGATTCGAGTTCGATTCCACGGCGAGCGTGGACGAGTGTGGATGTTGCGAAGTGGATCGACGGGGATTCGAACCCCGATTCCCGGCTTGCGACACCGGAGCCCTCCCACTTGGACGATCGACCCGTGGGTGCACGCGCGGCTTGCGGGCCGAGCGCGGCAGGTCGTGAAGGAATCGAACCCTCTCGCAGGAGTTTTGGAGGCTCCGCGGTCACCATGACTCTACGACCTGTGTCTTTGTCGCCGAGCTCGCGGACGGCGTGGTTGGGCGTACGGGTAATGCTCCCGTCGGTGACCGGGTCACGGCCGGCCGGCGTCACTTGCTGCCTCACGCCCAGGCAAGAACCCCGACGAGGTTCGCGGAGACCGTCGGCACATTGCGGTGTTAGCTCGCGCTCACCCCGCCGTTCGCCCCGCCGTCGGTCGCTTTGACGCCGACGGCCATCGCACCAGCACCGTCCCCGGCCGAGCTCCGTGAGAGCTGGGCGACCGGGGCGAGATGCAGGGAGCTACCTTAGGACCGTTATAGTTACGTGTAGTCCACCGCTTCATTCGGGGTTTGAAACTGTCCCATCATGGACCGAGCGCGCGGCGCCTCGCGACGCTCCGGTCCGGCCATCTCGGCGAGAGTTGCATGCGTCAAGCCAGGACGCCCTGAGGGCTGCCCCAGCGCCCACTGCGCCGGTGCGCTGTTACGCGTTCCTTGGACGATGGCTGCCTCTGGGCCCACGTCCCGGCGGTCGGTGCGGCACGCTGGAAAGCCGGTGACGAGTCCGTCGCGGCCGGCGAGGCGCAGGCGCGCGCCCCTCCGCTCGTGACGAGCTCCGAACCGGCCCCTCCCGGCCCTCTCGGTTGTAGACGCACACGGCATCCGAGGGCCTGAAATCTGCTGAGGAGTGGCGACGACGAGGGTCGCCGGAGACTATCCCGTGCGGGCCGAAGCCCTGACACGGACCCATGTAGTCCCCGACACATTCGTCACCGTGGTCGGAAGTGCGGCGACGAGGTTCTGGTGAGAGGAACGTTTGGATGTACTCCCACCGAGCATTCGCCGCAGAACTTGGCGCAGAGCGACGACGAGGGTTGCGAAGAGGTTGCTCGACGCGAACGCCGAACCACCGAGCGCTTGCGCGCGCGGTCGCTGGGATTGAACCAGCTCTCGAACCACCCCTCGGAGAGGGAAGGCCCGATTACCATGTACTCCTCGCGGACATTCGTCGCGATGCTGAACTCGTGAAATCCTTTCGTGGAGCGTCGAGGGATCGAACCTCGTTCTCTCGTTCTTCAGACGAGCGCTGAATCACCAGACTAGCTCACGCTCCGTTCAGTTGCAAGAAACAGTTGGCGGTGACCAGGATTGCGAAGATGTTTTTCGCGTGCGGCCATCACACTCCCCCGGTGTACTTCTATCGACGCATGGCGTCGGCACCAGGGTCCGGATTCGAACCAGATCTTCGACCGTGATAGGGTGTAATCCTCGCGGACATTCACCGCCAGTGACTCGCCGGGGAATCGAACCCCGGTTGCTCGGGCGAAAACCGAGCGTCCTTACCGCTAGACGAGCGAGTCGGTCTATTTGCTTTGTTCGCCCTACGTGCCGCCGCTCCACGCCTGCGGCGCTACGCGACGTCACATTTCGGGCTCACCCGGGGGAGTACCCCGGCGCTTGGGGGAGTACCCCGGCGCTTGGGGAGTACCCCGGTGCTTGGTTCCGGGGAGTATCCCGGCGGAGCCCTGGGTCGGGATCGAACCGACTCTTCCGCGCTACGAGGGCGGCACTCCACCGTTTGAGTTTCCAGGGCAATCGCGATACTTCGTGGGAGACGGAGGAATCGAACCTCGTAGTCAGAGACAAGTGGGTTACGGCCACCCGGGGGTCCCAGCCCGCACGTCGTCTCCCATGGGTCACACACACGCCGTCGCGGAAGCCGGACGAGTCGAACGCCATGCCTCGCGGCACGCACTCCTTAGCGGGGAGGCTCCGCGCCTTCGCGGATTCAGCTTCCATTCGAGTTGGAGGGGCGCTCCCGTCCCCGTTCGCACGGAGACGGGCGCGTTGCCCGGCGGAAGACGGAGGTCTCGAACCCCAGCGCCGGAGCGCCGATCCGCTTTCGAGGCGGTCCTGATCCCCAATCAGTTCGTCTCCCGTTGGCGGAGGGCGGAGGTCTCGATCCCCAGCGCCGGAGCGCCGCGTCGCCTTCCAAGCGAGCTCGACCCCCGGTCGATTCGCCCCCCAAGAACACACCGTCGTGACGGTCGCCGACGCGACCGGGAGGGACTCTCCCGATCGCGTCGACGCGTCACGCGCACAGCGAGGCGTAGGCCACGCGTCCACGGACGGTGACCACCTGCCCCGCGAAACGCGGGCCCGCGACCGTACGGATCTCCGCGTCACCGAGCACTTCGTCCGGCGTCTCCGCCGGGACGAGGGGCTCGCTGCGGAGCCGCGCGGCCACGAGGTTCGCGATCGCCTCCTCGCGCTCCCGCGCCACGGCGAGGGCCGCGCGCAGGCCCGCGAGGGTCTGCTCGGCGAGCACGAGCGGGACCCGCGTCGGGGGAACCTCGCGGTTCTCCTTCGCCGCGGCCACCGCGAGGGAGCCGTAGCAGACGCGGACGAGCGGACCGAAGACGGCGCGGAAGTACGCCGCGCTCGGGGTCCGCTCGATGCCGACGACCTCGCCCGCGACGAGCACGATCGCGCCGACCTGCCGGTCGACGATCTCGAGCTCCGCGACGAAGGCGTCGAGCTCCTGCTCGAACTTCTGCAGGAAGGCGACGAGGTTGCCGCCCACGCCGCCCACGCCGTGCGCGGCGTTCAGCGCGCCGATCGACTCCCAGAGCTTCCGGAAGTCGACCACGTGCCGGACGGCGAGCGCGGCCTTGCGCAGCATGGCCGGGAGGATGGTCAGAGGGTGCGTGCCCTGGGCGATGGTGCCTCCCTGCGTCTGCTGGATGCACATCGCCGTCGGGACGACCTTCTGCTCCCCCTTCTTGACGAAGGTGGCGCTTCCGAGCGCGTGGTCCTGCGCACGCTGACGCACGATCCAGCCCGCACCGGTGGGCACGAGCGTGTCGGCGTCGGCGCGCAGGAGCAGCGTGCCGTAGCCCTGCGTCCCGACCTCGAGCGACGGTGGCGCGAGAGCCACGCCATCGTCGTCCGCGAGGAGCGGGATGACCTGCATCAGACCCACGCTCTGCGTGGGGCCGAGGCCGGTCCCCTGGAGGATGGTCTCGATGGAGAGCGTCATGCGACACCTCCCTTGGTGAGGGCCGGCAGGGGAGCGAGGGCGAGCAGGGCCAGGAGGCCCCGCCGCGGCTCGCGCTCGAGCAGACCACGGAGGAACGAGAGGCCGAGCGCCGCAGGTGCACGCACCGGCAGCGTCGACATGAGAGGAGACAGCGTCCGGACGCCGCGCACCTCGGCCGCGAACACAGGCGAGAGGTGGTAGATCGGCGTCTCCACGCCGATCGCGCGGAGAGCCTGGACGGTCTCGGCGAAGCGCCCCGCCGGCTGGTTCTCGTAGCCGTCGGAGAGCACGAAGATGGCGTCGGGCGAACGCTCGACGAGCGCGACGAGGCCCTCGGCGAGCGTGGTCGCGCCACCGGGACGCACGAGGCGTCCCTCGGAGGTGCCACCCACCGTGAGCACCGTCGCCGGCGCGACACGGACGAGGACGTCCCGCAGGGCGAGCGTCACGGCCATGGGCCGCAGCGCCTGCTCCGCGGAGCCGGCCATCGAACCGGAGGCGTCGACGAGCACGCCGACGGAGCCCCAGCCGAAGCCGAGCCGAGCCGCGATCGCCTCGGCCTTCTCGTCGAGGGCCGCCTCGATCGCGGGCGTGAGCCCCCGCGCGAACGCGTAGAGGTACAGCTCGACGGCGTCGTGCGCCGTGGGGTCGAACTCCACCACCACGCCGGCGGCCTCCGCGCGCCGCTGGACGCGGATGCGCTGACCCTCCGTGAGGCGGTTCTTGCCGACCCGCAGGACCTCGGCCTTCGCCACGCCCTTGTGGAACGTGGCGCGCAGACCCTCGAGCACCTCGATCGGCAGCGCCGCGCCGGCCGACAGATCGACCTTGGCCGCTGCGTGCGCGACGTGGAGCGGGAGCCGTGGCGCGACCGCCGAACGGAGCGCGAAGGCCACGCACGCGCGCGTCTCCGCGAGCAGGGTGGGCTGCGCGAACCGGTCGATCGTGCGACGCACGAGCGACTGCTCAGCCGTCGTCCACGCCTCCTTCGCGAGGACGACGCGGAGCACCGAGGTGGTCCGCACGCCCCACGCGTGGGTGAGCGCGGCCGCCATCTTGTCGCGGTACTTGACCGACCACAGCTCGAGCCGGGTCGCCCCGAGGAGCGTCCGGAGCACGAGCTTGCGGGTCCGCGCGTTGTTGGCGCGCGGGAGCGACAGCCCTTCCTCGTTCGCCGCCGCGCGGAGCCGGAGCCCCGCGAAGAGCTTGAACAGTCGCTGCGCCGGCAGCTCCGAGGCGAGGTGGGCGAGGAGCAGTCGCTCCTCGTCGCTCGCGCCAGGATCACGCGTGCCGAGCAGGCTCACGAGACCGAGCTGACGGGTCCGGTCGGTGACGCCCGGGAGGGCGAGCAACCGCGCGTACACCCGGCGGTCCAGCGCCCGGAGCTCCGTGTGGGCTCGCAGCTCCGCCGCGGCCTGGGTCGCGCGGTCGTTGTAGGCCGTCGCTCGACCGAGGGCGGTCGAGGCGGTGTCGACGAAGGCGAGCGCCGCGTGGGCGAGGCTCGCGCAGGTGGTTTCGGGGAGCTCGGAGGCCCAGACCGGAGTCGGCGACCGAGCGTCGAGGACGAGGTGTTCGACGGTCATGAGATCCTCCTTTCGAGAGGGCTCGACCGGGAGAGGGGGGCGTCCCGTGTTTACTTGACGACGGAAGATGAGTTCCGGCGGGAGTCGAACCCGCGTTCGTCGGATCTTGCAGTCCGATGTCTTACCCTGAAGAGACGCCCTAGTTCCCGTGACGAGCAGTCCGAGTGGAGGGAATTGCACCCCCGACTTCACCGGCCCGAACGGCGCGTGCTGCTGCTGCACTACACTCGGATGAACACTCCACGCGGGGGCGGGTTGGCCCCCGGAGAGTCGAGAAACGAAGCGGTCCGAGTGGGAGGAATTGCACCTCCGACTTCGCCGGCCCGAACGGCGCGTGCTGCTACTGCACTACACTCGGATGAAGAAGCGCGCTCGGGGGAGTTCGGGGGTTCCGTTTGTCGTTCCATTAGACGACGACCCCGCATGGTGGGGTCGGCCGGATTCGAACCAGCAAGTGTCGGGTTAACAGCCCGTTGTCCTGAAGGAACACCACAGTTCCCGAGCGCGCGGTCCGGACGGCGGGGGTCGCACCCACCCGTGCTGCTGCAGATCCGGATGGCCCCCGGGTCACGTCGGGGGGCGAGCGACGGAGGCACGCGCGGCGCGCCTCGGTTCTGCCAGGCCACGCGCATCATGCGGCGGCCTCGTCGACGAAGTACGCGCGGCACCACTCCGCCCAGGGGGCGGGGATGTCACGGCGATCGAAGCGGAGGCCCATGACGGGCAGGTGGGTCGGCCGGTACGGACGACGGAGCAGCTTCATGCCCGCCTGCTCCGGCGTGCGGTTGGCCTTGCGGCCGTTGCACGGGTAGCAGGAGGCCACGACGTTGTCCCAGGTGGTCTTGCCGCCGTGGTGGCGCGGCACGACGTGGTCGTAGTTGAGCTCGTGCATGCGGCGCTGCGTGCCGCAGTACTGGCAGCGGAAGCTGTCGCGGGAGAACACGTTCATCCGCGAGAACTTCACGGAGCGCTTCATGGCCGCCACCGGCTTACGGAGCCGCACGACCGCCGGCATCTTCATGACGACCGACGGCGAGCGGAGCTCCTCGTCGTACGACTCGATGATGTCGACCTTGTCGGAGAAGTAGAGGATCACGGCGCGCTCCCACGACACGATCTTGTGGGGCACGTAGGACTGCGTCAGGACGAGCACGCGCATGCGACACCTCCTTTCTCTTGTGATGGGTGCATGCTTCAGGGTCGGTTTCGACACGGCCACCACGTGGTGCCGCGCACGGTCGTGCGAGAGGAGAGGATCGAACTCCCACGGGCTGCTGGGCCCCGCCGGGTTTGAGCCGGGTGCGTCTACCGCTTCCGCCACTCTCGCGTGGTGCTCGAGGAGGGATTCGAACCCTCACGCCACTCGGGGCCGCCGATTCTGAGTCGGCGTCGTCTGCCTGTTCCGTCACTCGAGCAGAGCCCAGCGTGTGCCCCGCGCAGGTCCTTCCATCTGCAGGGGTCGCTGGGTGGTGTCCTCGGAGGGATTCGAACCCTCACGCCTCGAAGGCCGCCGGCTCTCGACCGACGTCGTCTGCCTGTTCCGTCACGAGGACTCGGTTGCTGGTGGGGGGCTTCACGCCCCCCACGGTCGGGTGGCCGCGGCTCGTCTCGCCTTTCGGCTCGACGAACCGCAGACCAGCCCTCCCCCCCGTGCGCCGCTGCGCGGCGGGACCGGGGAGAGACGTTGCGTCTGCGTTCGTTGCGTCTGCGTCTGCGTTGCTGGTTGCGGGGTCTCCGGCGGGGGAATCGAACCCTCGCGTGTCCCGTGTCGGGGGAGACAGGTCGCCAGACCGTCGCCGGAGAGGTTCGCCTCCCACGAGGGAATCGAACCCTCTCCGCCGGCTTCGGAGGCCCGCGTCGCGATCCATGCAGTGGGAGATCGAGCGCCGTCGCGATGGGGTCGTGGCCGACGCTGGATCAGAGTGGCTCCCCCGAGACGAATCGAACGTCTTCGCGCGAGATTCGTAGTCTCGCCGTCGGCTCCACCGCCGGGGGAATGCCCACGCGCTCTGGTTGGAGCAGCGCGCGTGTGCGTGGTGTGGTCAGAGGGAATCGAACCCTCGTTCACCGTTCGAGAAACGGTGGTCCTGTGCCGCTAGACGATGACCACAGGGAGCAGTGCGGAGCACTGCAGCGCGACCGAAGGGATTCGAACCCTCGTGACTCCGGTAGACAACCGGGTGCCCATCCACTGGACGACGGCCGCAAGAACGCTGCCGACGAGCCGAGCGACGCATGTGGCGCCGCGGCCCGACGAGCAGACCGAGCGGTGCAGGGCACCGCAGCGCGACCGAAGGGACTCGAACCCTCGTGGCCCGGGAGACAACCGGGTGCCCTACCTCTGGGCGACGGCCGCAACGCGATCGGCGGAGCGCCGATCGAACCGGGCGCAGGGAGCTGCGCCCGAGACCGGCAAGCGCCGGTCGGAGACCAGGAGGGGAGTCGCACCCCATCTGCGCGGGGTTGCAATCCGCGTCACTCGCTGGAGCACCTGGTCACGAAGGTCGGGAGCGAGCGAAGAGCACGCCCGTCCCGACCCGGAGCAGCCGACGGGAATCGAACCCGTACCCTCGGAGTGGCGCTCCGAGATCCTACCGTTGGACGACGACTGCGAACCCACACACACGCCGAACGTGAAGCGCCAACGCTCCTCACGAGGCACCCATGGCGGCCAGCGAAGGCGCGAACGCCCCCGATGAGCACCCATGGCGGCCAGCGAAGGCGCGAACGCCCCCGATGAGCACCTATGGCAGCCAGCAAAGGCGCGAACGCCCTTGTCGGCCACAGAGCGAGCAGCGGGACTCGAACCCGCACCCCAGGGTTTGGAAGACCCGGACCCTACCTTTGGACCATACTCGCAAAACGACCCCACCTCCCACCGCTCGCAACCCGAGCGACCGAAGCCCCCCCTCTCTGCGAGCGAACGAAGCCACGACACCCTCCATCTCTTCTCTGCGAGCAAAGCGAGCGGAGGGCACCGACGCCCCCCACCTCTCTCTCTCTGCGAGCGAAGCGAGCAGGGGGTTCGCCATGTCAGCGACGCGGGTGGAGCGGTCCGCAGCGAAGCGAAGGACGGCGCAACCCGCGGCGCGGCATGGCGATACGTGGGGGGCGAAGCCCCCCACCAGCCAACAGAGCCGCGCACGGGAGTCGCACCCGTCTCTCCTCCGTACCAGGGAGGCGTCGTCTCTCCGACGACCCGCGCGGCGTACGCCTCGGGCAAGTGCACGAGACGCACGTGTGGCTGCGAAGGGTGGAGTCGAACCACCATCTCCTCGGTTAACAGCCGAGCGCCTTGCCATTGGGCTACTTCGCAACAGTGAGCCCGACCGCGTCGCGCTTCGGGGGCGCGGCGAGGTCGGGCCTCGGGCGGGAGTCCACGGTGAACACGTCAGGCGCGATGACCTGGGTGAGGCGGTGGTGTCCCGTAGGACCCTGTGCCTCCCGTGCCCGTGCAAGAACCCTTGCATTCGGGTCCCGCCACATCGATGTCGAGTTGTCAGAGATCGGTGCCCCCCGCATGCGAGCGGTGAGCGGAGAAGAGGGTTCCGGGAGCTGGATTCGAACCAACGTGACGCGGTTCAGAGCCGCGTGTCCTGCCGCTAGACGACCCCGGAATGGGTCTCGGGACGTGCTTCGCCCTTCGTGCCGCCGAGGCACGGTGGGACCGGAGGGAGTCGAACCCTCACCTGGCCGCTTAAGAGGCGGCTGCGCTGTCCATTACGCCACGGACCCTCTGGGGAGAGGGGCGCTGCGCCCGAGAATTCGCGTGTGAACTAGAGAAACAATCTTGTTTGAGTCAGCATGGCCGCACCTTCCCCTACCCCGCGCTCGGCGGGTTCTCTCGAGTGGTGGCGACGAGGATTCGCCGGTGGTCTGGTCCGTCGCGGACCGCTTCGGCTCCCATGGCCCAAAACGACAGAGGCCGCCTGGGTGGGGAACCCGGCGGCCTCAGCGAACTCCCCGGAGAACGGGGGGAACGCGGATGAACCGCGGGTCAGCGATCGAGCTCCTTGGCGGAGGCGACGATGGCATAGCCTGGAAGGCTCGGATTCTCGGCCTTGCTGGCCAGACAGATCGGCGCCGGCGACGTGCCCACGCTCATCTGCCAATCGCGACCGACCAAACCACCACGCCCGCCTTCGGGCCGGCGGATGGCGCTGGTTTCGCGCTGGGGATGGGTGAGGGCAAACATCGAACGGCTCCGGCTTGGGTTTCTTGGCTGAGGATTCTCGGGTGGGAACGCGCCGCTGGCGCGGGGCGATTCGGGGCGGCTCTGCAGCCGGCCGTCATTCGCGTTCTTGATGTGTACCGTGAGTCTCGGGCAATGTCAAACGAGATTTCTCTCTTCATCCACGAACACGAGTCACACGGTCCACTCCTCTCAGACGGACGACTCGCCGAAATGTTTCGAACCGAGCCCGCCTTTTTTCGGCGAGACCCGGGTCGGCTTGCCGGTCCGGGGCCACTCTGGCGAGCCACGTCCCGCCGCGACCCGGGAAAATCCGGACCCTCGCCGCCGCGATTCGGCCGACCCGGCGCCCACGAAGTGGGATACGTTCAGGGTGCATGGGCGCTGCCGTCGGCATCGACCTCGGGACCACCAACACCGTCGTGGGCTACTGCGCCGGGGGACAGACACGCATCCTCCCCGACGAGCAAGGCCAGAACCTGCTCCCGAGCGTCGTCTCTTTCCACCCGGACGGGCGCACCCTGGTCGGTCGCGACGCGCGGCGTCGGCGGGTCATCGACCCACAGAACACGCTCCACTCGGTGAAGCGCATCCTCGGCCGCCACTGGGGCAGCCCCGAGGTCGAGTCGGCGCGCGCCATGTTCCCCTTCGAGCTGGTCGAGGGTGACAAGCGCGCCATCTGCGCCAAGACGCGCGGCGGCGCGCGGCCGCTGGTCAGCATCAGCGCGCTCGTCCTCGCCCGCGCCAAGGAGCTCGCATCGCGCGCCCTCGGGGAAGAGGTCACCCACGCCGTCGTCACGGTCCCCGCCCAGTTCAACGACCTGCAGCGCTCCGCCACGCGCAAGGCCGCGCGCGAGGCTGGGCTCGAGGTGCTGCGCATCCTCAACGAGCCGACCGCCGCCGCGCTGGCCTACGGCCTCGGCGCCGAGGAGCACGAGCGCGAGGAGCGCCTCGCGGTGTACGACTTCGGCGGCGGCACGTTCGACCTGACCCTCCTCGACGTCTCCGACAACGTCGTCGAAGTCATCGCCACCGCCGGAGACACGTTCCTCGGTGGTGACGATCTCGACGCGGCGATCGAGGGCCAGATCGTCCGCTCCATCCTCGCCGAGACCAACCTCGACGTGCGTTCGGGGGTCGAGTCCCTCGCGCTGGTGCGCGCCGCGGCCGAGCACCTCAAGATCCAGCTCAGCGACAAGGAGAGCGCCGAGGTCGAGCTCAAGAACGTCGGCTACGGCGAGGGCGGCGTCCCCATCAACTTCCACTTCACGCTCACCCGCACCCAGCTCGAGCGCCTGGCCAAGCCCCTCGTCGACCGCACGCTCGCCGTCTGTGGCGACGCGATGCGGCTGTCGCGCCTCGAGCCCGCCGACTTCTCGAGCGTCATCCTGGTCGGCGGTCAGAGTCGAATGCCCTACGTGCAGGAGCGCGTGGAGGCCTACTTCGGGAGCACGCCTCGCATCGACTGGAACCCGGACGAGGTGGTCGCAGCGGGCGCCGCCATCATGGCCGCGATGCTCAGCGGACAGGCGACGCGGGTGGAGGCACCGGGGCCGATGCCGGTGACGCCGCTGGCCTCGCCCTCCTCGCCCTCGCTGAGCTCGGCGCCATCGCTCCCCCCGAGCATGCCGGCGGTCCTCGGCGCGCCGCGCGCGCCGCAGCTCGATCCCGAGGTGCCCCGGCTTCCGCCGCTCCCGACCGCCGCGTCGTT
>CAZUZY010000025.1:0-44898 GCA_964624885.1 uncultured Polyangiales bacterium
GGGCGCCGCGGGGCCGGGGGGCGGGTTGTTCGCGTGATCGACGACCCGCACGGTGCAAGCGGTCAGGGCCAGGAGCGGAAGGACGGCAAGAAGGTTGCGCATGGTTCCTCGCAAGGTGAGCCGGACGTGAGCCTACCTTCGACCGGGCGAGCGGGGGAGGTATTCACCCGCCCCGCGGAATCTTCGTCGCGCCGGTGCGTTGACCCCCTCTTCCCCGGGCGCTAACCGCTGCACCCCCCGATCGAGGGAATCACCCCTCGGTCGTCGTGACCCACACGCGGGTCGACCCGCGTACACCCAGGAAGAGAGCGCCCCCATGGCCAAGACCCCCGCCCAGATCGTCAAGGACAAGTTCGGCGACAAGAAGAAGCTCGTCGAGGCCGTGCAGAAGTTCGTCGGCGACGCCCTCTGGGTCCCCCGCCTGAACGAGAACAAGGGCCTGGCCCACGTCTCGAACGCGAAGCTCCTCCGCCTGCTCGACACCTTCACCACCGTCGAGACCAAGTGGGGCACCCGCGCCAAGCTGATCGATGCCGTCATCGAGGCCGCTGGCAAGACCAAGGACACCGGCTTCCGCACGAGCATCGAGGGCTGGCCCGTCCCGCGTCTCCTCGACGCCCACCAGTCGTACTCGCGTCGCAACGGCAAGGGGAAGGCCGAGGCCAAGCCGGCCGAGAAGAAGGCCGCCAAGGCCGAGGCTGCCCCCGCGAAGGCCGCCGCCAAGAAGGCGCCCGCCAAGGCCGCCGAGGAGAAGCCGGCCGCCAAGAAGCCGGCCGCGAAGAAGCCCGCCGCCGCCAAGAAGTGAGCGGACCGTGAGACAACGAGGCGGCCCTCCGGGGCCGCTTCGGCGTTTTTGTGCCCTCCGGGGCCGAGAAGTTTGCCCGGGTCTCCACCGACCGGTAGACCATCCACCATGGCCGTCGGTCCTGCTCGTGCCCTCGCGCTCGGCGCCGCGCTCGCCTTCGTCGCCTGCTCCGCCACCAAGGAGCCCACGACCCCCTCCCGGATCGCCTTCAAGGAGTCCTCGGCCCCGCCGATCGAGGCGCAGCCCAAGGACTCGGTGTCCCGCGAGGCCGTCGACACGGCCGTCGCTGGCGGCCTCGGGAAGTTCCTCACCCACGTCGAGGTCGACCCCGAGCTCGACGACAAGGGCAAGTTCGTGGGCTGGCGGATCGCCGCGCTGCACGGCGACATGTGGAAGGGCGTCGATCTGCAGGTCGGCGACGTGGTCACCCGGGTCAACGGCTTCCCGATCGAGCGTGACTACCAGGCCGACAAGGCCTTCCGTTCGCTCGGGGTGGCGAGCGAGATCCGCGTCTCGCTGATCCGCAACGGCGAGAAGCGCGAGCTGCGCTTCTCCATCGTCGGTTAGCGCGCAACTCCCGGCCCGCCGGCGTCGACCTCGGGGCATGCGTGCCTCGCTGGTCTCGAACTCGCTCGCCGTGCTCCTCGCCGCGTCCGGCGCGTCGGCGGCCACTTATGTCGACGAGCCCGCGCTCGGCCACTGGGTCGCGGTGACGGGGGTCCACGCCGGCAACACCGTGCAGACCACGGAGCTCCACGGCCTCGGTGGCGCCGGCGTGCGGGTGGGGACCGGGTACCAGTGGGACAGCGGGCTCGCCGTGTACGCCGAGAGCGGCTTCGCGGCGCGCGCCGGCGAGGGGCCCACGAGCGCGTTCCTGGCCCAGAAGGCCAGCCTCCAGGAGTGGTCGTTCGGGTTGTCGCTGCGCTGGGTCGTGCTGTCGAGCGACGTCTCGCCGTTCGTCGAGGCCTCCGCGCAGGGGGTCTGGGTGCGCGTTCGCAGCCCGATCCCGGCCGATCTCGGCGGGACCCTGTTCACGGGCAAGGTCGGGGTGCGGGTGCGCCTCGACGGCTGGGAGCCCTACCTGGCGCTGCAGGGCGAGCGCCTGATCAGCGGATCGGCCGAGGAAACCTTGTGCTCGACCCGACTCGGTCTGGCCATCGGGGTCGGCTTCGACCTGTGACGTGGTGAACGGAAGGCCGCCCCGATCCGTCTACACTTCCATGGCCCATGGTCGAAGAGGCAGCTTCTTTCCCCATGGGCTAGGAACAGTGTCTAGGACCCCTGTGTGACGCGCCGACGCCTGCACCACCTGCGGGGGCCCGACTTCGGTCGCTGGCTCGCGGGTCTGCTTTTGCTGGTGCAGGTGGTGATCGGCCTCGCCGTGGTGGCCGTGCCGTTCCTGCTGCGGCTCCCCAAGGTGCGCGCCCGCATCGAGCAGACGGTCGTCGCGCTGGTGAAGAAGGAGACCAACCTCGACCTCTCGCTGCGCATGGAGCGCCCGACCTGGCCGCCCGGGATCGTGCTGCGCGATGTGCGCGTGGAGAGCACCGACCGCGCGCGGCCGTTCCTCACCGTCGCCGAGGCGCGGGTCACCGTGCGCCCGTTCTCGCTGCTGTCGGGCAACGCGGTCATCGACGGCGTCGAGGTCTTCGACCCGGTGGTCGACGCCGAGGTCGAAGGCGGCAAGCTCGCGAACCTGCCGCTGAAGCTGCCGCCGAAGCAAGACCAGCCCAAGGAAGCCTCGCTCGAGCCGCCCATCCGCACGCTCGCCATCACCCACGGCACGTTCCGGGTCCGCGTCGTCGAGGCCGGCATCACGACCGCGGCCGCCGAGCTCACCGCCCTCGACCTCGACGTCGACGTGAGCGGCGAGGCCACCTACGTCTACGACGCGCGCCTCAAGCGGGCCAAGGGCGCGCTGCACACCCAGCGCAAGCAGCTGCACCCCCTGCCGCTGCCCGACCGCTTCAGCCCGCAGTTCGCGAAGAACTTCGAGCCCTACCTCGCCTTCGACGACGATGCGCTCTGCCAGCTCGCGGTCAACGTGCGCCTCACCGACGCGCCCAACGCGCGCACCCTCGAGCTGCGCCGCCTCACCATCGACGCGCGCCTCGACCACGATCTCGGCCGGAGCCCCGAGCCCTCGTGCGCGGCCGGCGCGACCACGCCCGACCAGGTGCTGGCGCTCGACCTCGCGCGCGTCGAGCTCGAGCTGCCCAAGGCCGCGGGGGCCAAGTCGCGCGTCTCGCTGGGCAAGACCGGCAGCAAGGTGGTGGTCACCGCGCCCGCGCTGCTCGCCACCCGGTACGTCGCGCTGCCGCCGCTCGACGGGTGGCTCACCCTCGATCTCGACCTCGCCGCCACCGTCGACCTCGACAAGCCCCTCGCGTCGCTCGCGAGCGCCAAGGCGCGCGGTCGCCTGCAGGCCCACGACCTGCGGTTCACGCAGTTCCGCTTCGGCGAGTCGCTCGAGGGCGACGTCTACCTCGACCCGGGCCTCATCGTCGGCACCCATCGCCTCGAGCTCGTGAAGTACGGCGGCGGCAAGGTCACCCTCTCCGAGGTGGAGGCGCGCCTCACCGAGGTGCCAGGCGCGAAGAAGCAGCTCCCTCTCCGCGCCACCGTCGACATCAAGGATCTCGGCATGGGGGGGCTCGTCTACGAGCTCGGGATCACCAAGCACCCCCACGTGCGCTGGGACTTCAAGGAGGCCAAGGTCAGTCTCTCCGGTCACCTCGATCCCCTCGAGCTCGACGGCGGCGTCGAGGTCAAGTCGCAGAACTTCGAGCTCGCGGCGCGCGCGCTCGACGGCCCGAACCCGGGTCACCTCATCGGCCTCGCCCCCAAGACCGGCGGCGCCGCCGCGGTGAACGGCAAGGTCGCCGTGCGCCCGAGCTACCTCGCCTTCGAGAACCTCTCGGCGGCGTTCGGCGGCACCAAGCTCGCGGCTCGCGTGCAGCTCGGCTTCGACAACAAGCTCGAGGTCGACGCCACCGCCGACCCGGTCGACCTCGCCGACGCGAGCCCCATCACCGCCTTCCCGATCGCGGGGACGGGCAAGCTCGCCCTCGAGATGCGCACCACGTTCGACCACCCGCGCGGCAAGGGCACCATGCAGCTCGCCGGGTTCACGTTCGACAAGTTCGGCCTCGGCGACATCGAGAGCGGCGCGTTCGAGTTCGACAACACGGTGGTCGAGGTGCAGCAGGCCAAGGCCAAGAAGGGCGAGTCCCGCTACGAGGTGCCCAGCATGCGCCTCGACCTCGGCCGGCCCGCGGGCCCGGTCATCGACGTGCTCGCCAAGAGCTCCAACATGGCGCTCGAGGACTTCTACGCCGTGTTCGGCATGGACAAGGACCCGCGCTGGGACGGCATCCAGGGCCACCTCGGGTTCGACGCGCGCGGCCGCTTCCTGGTCGGCGGCGAGGGCGACCCCTGCGGCAAGGGCAAGCTCGACCTCGACGTCACCGGCAAGGTGCTGGTGCTCGATCTCTACGGCGAGCGCTTCTCGGGCGGCACCGGCGATCTGAGCGTGCACTGGTTCGATCTCGACGGCGGCGGCCTCGGCATGGACCTCGACGTGCACTCGGCCACCCTGCAGAAGAAGGGCGGCGGCGCGGTGATGGTCTCGGGCAAGATGACCCGCGGCGGCAAGCTCGACTTCAAGACCACCGTCGCGGGCCTCGCGCTCGAGTCGCTGAGCTCGATGCCCTCCACCACCATCCCGGTGAAGGGCACCATCGACGCGGTCGCCGAGGTGGGCGGCACGCTCGACACGATGCGCATCGCGGCCGACGTCTACATGTCACCCCTGCGCGTGGGCGGGCAGGTGCTCAAGGCCTCGCGCTTCACCGTGCTGCGCTCGCCGCTGCCGATGATGGCCGACTCGCCCGCGCCCGACGCCAAGGGCTGCTACGCCAAGAACGCGACCGCGCCGTTCGACCCGGTCAAGTACGCGAGCGACCCGATCCAGGGCGAATACCAGGTCGACGGCGATCTGTTCGACGGCACGATGAAGCTCGTCGGGTTCCGCTTCACCGACCAGCGCAAGAAGGTCGCGAGCGGCAAGATCGTGGTCCGCCAGCTCGACGTCGGCCCGCTCGCGATGATCAAGAAGGAGGAGGCGGTCGACACCCTCGACCCCAAGTACGTGCCGCCGCCGCCGCCCCCCGTGCCGGTCGCCGGCAAGGTGTCGTTCGACCTCGACCTGCAGCGCTACCCGTTCGACGCGTGGTGGGACAGCCAGGGCACGCTCGCGAACCTCACCCTCGACGTGACCCGCGCCGACGCGTCGGTGGCGACGACGGGGACCACGCCGACCATCAAGTTCGGGCTCGAGGGCGTGTCGGTGCCCAAGACCCGGCTCGCGATCCGCTTCGGTGAGCTCCCCACCGAGCTCACCGTGGAGGGCGCGATCGACCGCACCGTGCCGGGCGACCCCAAGGTCAAGGCGCTGATCGAGCTGCCGAACCTGCCGCTCTCCCGGCTCGAGGAGTACTTCCCCAAGCTCGAGCGAGCGGAGGGCAAGGCGTTCGCGCGGGTCGGCATCGGCGGCACGCTCACCAAGCCCACCTGGGACGGCGAGCTCGGCCTCGAGAACGCGAGCTTCAGCTTCAAGGGCTTCTCGCTCCCGCTGGTGGCGGTCAACGGGCGCATCAAGCTCGACCCCAAGACGGGGGTCACCATCGAGAAGCTGGCCGGCGAGATGGGCGGCGGCAAGCTCTCGGTCACCGGCGGCGTCGCCCTCAACGGCTTCACGCCCGGCGAGGCCCGCATCAAGACCGTCATGCGCGACGTGCACTTCGCCTACGGCAAGGCGATGTCGATGACCTTCGACGCCGACCTCAACACCACCTGGGCCCCCGGCGACACCGCCATCGGCATCGAGGCCGAGCCGGCCTCGGTGACCGGCGAGGTGAACATCCAGGACTTCGTCTACGAGAAGCCGATCAAGGTCCTCGACGTGAACGCGCCCCCCAAGCCCACCGAGGTGGTGGCCTACGATCCGGCCAAGGACGTCCTCCGCTTCGCGGTCGACGTGCGCGCCAAGCACGGGTTCCGCGCCAAGAACAACCTCGTCGACATGACGATGGTGATCGGCAAGAGCGGGCTCCAGGTGGTGGGCACCAACCAGCGGTTCGGCCTCGTCGGCGACATGTTCGTGCAGAGCGGCGGGGTGTTCCGCTTCCGCCGGCAGGCCTACGAGATCCGCGAGGGCTCGCTCAAGTTCGCCGACGAGACCAAGATCGACCCCGACATCGACATCAGCGCTGCCACCGACTACACGCGCGCGGGCACCACCGGCGCCGGCTCGCAGTACCACATCAAGCTGCACGTCTGGGGCACGAGCCAGAACCTCAAGCTCGACCTCTCGAGCGAGCCCACCCTCTCGCAGGAAGACATCTTCTTCCTTCTCAACTTCGGGATGACCAAGGCCGAGGCGGCGCAGGTCGGCGCGGTCGGCGTCGGCAGCGCCGGTCTCGATCTCGTGGCGAGCGCGGCGGGCGTCGACGACACCCTCAAGCAGGCCATCCCGGTCATCGACGACATCCGCTTCGGCACCGCCTACAGCCTGCGCACCGGGCGCACCGAGCCCCAGGTCACGTTCGGCAAGAAGATCACCGAGGACATCCGCGCCAGCGTCACCACCAACATCGGCGAGCGGCGGGAGATCCAGGCCAACATCGAGTGGAAGCTCTCCCAGATCAAGAAGGGGACCTCGGTCCAGCTCGCCTACGACAACGTCAACGACACGTCGACCGGCGGCAACATCGGTATCGACATCCGCTGGCGCCTCGACTTCGACTTCTGAGGCGGGCGGGGCCCCATGACGAACTGGGACTCGACGCTCGCCGAAAGGCCGGCGATCGTGTGCCGGTCTCCCGTGCGCCACCTGTTCCGGCTCCTGCTCCTGTGCCTCGGACTGCTCCTCGTGGGGCAGGCCGGCGCGCAGACCCAGGATCTGCCGAAGATGCCAGCCTCGATCGGCGCCGCCGGCGATTTCGAGGGCAAGAACGTGGTCCGCGTCACCATCAAGGTCGACGGCCACATCTGGACCAAGCCGCCGCTGGTCACCCTGCCCGAGATCGGCGAGCCGCTGGTGTTCGAGGAGGCGCGCAAGGAGCTCGCGCGGCTGCTCGCCGCCGGCGGCTTCGCCGAGGGCTCCATCACCCTCGAGGCGAAGGACGGGGGCGTCGAGGTGGGCTACGTGGTCGTCCCCGGGCGGTATGTCCGCAAGCTCGTGGTGCGGGGCAACGTGCTCGGCGACGAGGAGATGCTCCGCGCCGCCGGCCTCTACGACATCCGCCAGGTCACCGAGAGATCGCTGGAGAGCGCCCAGCAGAAGATCCAGGACCTCTACCAGAAGCGCGGCTACCCCTCGACCGTCGCGGCGGTGAGCACGATCGAGACGGACAAGCCGCTCGTCGTCGTGGTGCAGGTCACCATCGAGCCCGGCAAGCAGGCCACGGTGGGGGGTCGGGTGTTCGCGGGCCTTCCGCTGTGGGATCCGGCCGCCAAGGCCGCCGCGGCGGCCTACGAGGTCTCGGTCGGCGATCGCGCCGACGAGGAGCAGCTCGACCTCGCCGATCGCAACCTCGGCAACGCGTTGCGGGTGGCCGGCTTCCACCAGGCGGTCGTCTCGCACGCCGTCTCCACGGGCAAGAACGGAAAGGTGACGGTCACGGTCACCGTGGTGCCGGGCTCGAAGATCCTCGTCTCCTTCGACGGCGCCGTGATCTTCGACAAGGAAGGACTCCTCGAGGTGCTCGACCTCGCCAACGAGACCGACCGCTCACCCTCCCGCCTCGCCTCGAAGATCGAGGCGGCGTACGTGCGGCGCGGCCGTCTCGACGTGCAGGTGGAGCCCGAGCTCCTCGGCAAGCCTGGCGATGCCGTGCGCACGCTGCGACTCCGGATCCGCGAGGGGCAGATCGTCACCGTCGCGAGGCGCGTCTACCCCTGCCTCACCGGCGCGCTCGACCCGGCGCGCCTCGACGCGGAGATCGACGCCTTCCTCGAGGAGGAGCTCGCGGCGGGCAACGTGACCATGCCGAGCTCCAGCGCGATCGACGGCGCGCTCGGCAAGCACGACGGGGTGTCGACCGGCGCCCGGCCCGAGCCCGAGGGACCGAGCCCCACCCGCACCTTCGTGTCCGAGGCCTACGAGAAGGCCATCGAGCACATCAAGGATCTGTTCCGCTCCGAGGGGTACCTGTTCGTCGAGGTCGGCGAGGCCGTGCCGTCGCGCGCCGCGTGCGACCCCAAGTCGTCCGGTCCCAAGAGCTGCGTGCCGCTGCCCGAGGTGACGCCCGATCCGAAGAAGCTCTGCCAGTTCGACAACAACCACCTGCCGCTGCCGATCCCGCTCCCCGACAAGAAGGCCACCTGCACCCCCGATCCGCTCAAGGGGCGCGCCTGCTCGCCGGACATCACGGTGGTCATCCCCATCAACCCGGGACCGCGCTCGTACCTCTGGGACCTCAAGCTCGAGGGGACCAAGGCGTTCGCCCCCGAGGTCCTCCTCAAGGAGAGCGGCGCGCGCTCGACCCTCAAGATGGGAGCCCCGCTCTCGCTGCGCGACGTCGACCTCGCGCGGGCCCAGCTCGAGGGCTACTACAAGGACGAGGGCTACGCGTTCGCCAGCGTGAAGGCCACCTTCGAGTACTCCCCCGATCGATCGCGCGCCCGCGTGCGGTTCCTCGTGACCGAGGGCGAGCTGACCATCATCGAGGCCATCGAGGTCACCGGCGCGCGCCGCACGAGCGAGGCGCTGATCCGGGACCGGCTGCTCCTCAAGGACGGCGACCCGTTCAAGGCGCGCCTCGTGCGGCGCAGCATCGAGCTGCTCTCCCAGCTGGGCTCGTTCTCGAGCGTGGCGATCCAGCTCGTGAACCCGTCGGTGCCGGCCAAGCGCAAGGTGGTGGTGGTCTCGCTCGTGGAGCGGCCCCGTCAGAGCATCGACTACCGGCTCGGCTACTCCCTCGGTGAAGGTCTGCGCTTCGTCGGCGACTACCAGGTGCGCCACCTCCTGCAGTACGCGGTCGAGGCGAAGTTCTCGCTGCGCGTCTCCAAGCAGCCGTTCCTCGGCTGCTCGGAGGGCGAGGCGTGCAAGCTCTACGACAGCGAGCTGATCCGGCGGTGGCGCGACCTGCCGCAGCTCGATCAGGTGGCGCGACGCCTCAGCTTCTCGCTCTCGGCGCCCCACAACCCGCTCCTCGGGCCGGTGCGCACCACCCTCGAGCTCGCCGACATCAACGACCTGCGGCGCGACTTCCAGCTCCACCGCACGACCGCGATCCTCTCGTTCAGCTACCAGCCGCTCGACTGGCTCAGCTTCGTCTTCGCGGGCGCCATCGAGCGCAACTTCTTCAAGCAGCTCGGCCAGGAGACCTCCACCGCGCTCATCGACAAGAACCCCGCCCTCGCCAACATCCTGCGCGTGCCCGAGGGCCTCACCGGGGTGCTCGCGACCAGCGTGAGCGCGATCGCCGACTTCCGCGACAACAAGCTCGGCGCCACCAAGAACGGCTACGCGGCCATGCAGGCCGAGTACGTGCAGAGCTTCCTCACGCCGGGCGAGAACCAGGCGCGCCAGCAGTTCTGGCACCTGCAGGGCTCGGGCGGTCTCTACTTCCGCGTGCCGTTCCTGCCCGGGAAATCGGTGCTGGCGTTCGAGCTGCGCGGTGGGGTGAACATGAACACCGGGAGCTGCGCGGGCCAGGATCCCGCGGTGTGCAGCACCTATCCCGACCGGCTGTTCTATCTCGGTGGCTTCGACAGCGTGCGCGGGTTCTTCCCTGGCCAGATGCTCCCCCAGGACTCGATCGACGAGCTCCTGAGCAACCCCGGCGCGCGCCTCGCCGGCGTGCCGTGCGGCGAGATCGCCGGCTCGACCAGCGGCAACCCGACCGTCGCCATCCCCGGCTTCCCGGACTCCGACTGCGGCAACGCACTCGTGAACAGCGCGCGCCGCGGCGGCAACGTGTTCATCAATCCGCGCATCGAGCTCCGGCTCGCCGCCTTCAAGTGGGGTGGCATCGTCTTCTTCGTCGACGCCGCCAACACCTGGCGCGAGCGCAGCAAGTTCCAGCCCTGGCGCCTGCGCTACACGGTCGGCCCTGGCCTCTCGGTCGACACGCCGGTCGGCCCGATCGCGCTCGACCTCGGGTTCAACGTGAGCCGCTACGAGGAGTTCAACGAGCCGCTGCCGGTGTTCAACTTCTCGATCGGTCGCTTCTGAGTGCGCGCGTTCTCCTGCTTGTGGCTCCTCGTCGTCTGCGTGTGCCTCGCGGGCTGGGCCTCCGCCGAGAGCCTGGTGCCGGGGCTGCCACCCACGGTCAGCGACGGCGACCTCGTGGGTCGGCCGGTCGTCTCGGTGACCGTCCAGGTGCGCGGCAAGCTGTGGACGACGCCTCCCGCCATCGGGGCGCCGAAGCCGGGCGCGCCGCTGGTGCTCGAGGTGGCGCGGGCGGAGCTGCGGCGCCTCCTCGACCAGGGCGGCTTCGCGGAGGGCAGCCTGACCCTCGAGGCCGTGGAGGGCGGCGTCGCGGTGGGCTTCGTGCTCGTGCCCGCGCGCTACCTGCGCAAGGTCGTGGTGCAGGGCCAAGTGGGCAACGAGGACCTGGTCGGCGCCGCGGGGCTGCACGACGTCCGGCTCGTGACCGAGGCCTCGCTGGAGACCGTGCGAACCCGGGTGCGTGGGCACCTCGTCCGCAAGGGGTACCCGAACGCCACGGTCGCGGTCGACACCGTCGCCGCCGACAAGCCGCTCTTCGTGGACGTGCGGCTCACCGTCGTCGGCGGCGCCGAGGCCACCGTCGACACGCGGACCTTCGTCGGGGTGCCGGCCGACGCGGGCTCCAAGGCGGCCGCCGCGGACTACGAGGTCGCCGTCGGCGACCGCGCGGACGAGGACGCACTCGAGCTCGCCGATGCCCACCTGGCCCAGGCGCTGCGCGCCGCCGGCTTCCACGGCGCGGCGGTCTCGCACGTCACGGCGCTCACCTCGGGCAAGGCGACGGTGACGATCACCGTGGTCCCCGGCCCGAGAATCCTCGTCACCTTCGAGGGGCACACGCTCTTCGATCGCGAGGGGTTGCTCGCGGTGCTCGACCTCCAACAGGAGAACGACCGCTCGCCGGCGCGGCTCGCCGGCAAGCTCGAGGCGGCCTACGTGGGACGCGGGAAGCTCGACGTGCGCGTCGAGGCCACGCTCCTCGGGCAGGTGGGTGACCCGGTGCGCACCTTGCGATTCCGGATCCGCGAGGGCGCGACGGTCACCGTCGTGAAGCGGGTGTATCCCTGCCTCACCGGCGCCCTCGACGCGAAGCGGCTCGACGCGGAGATCGATGCCTTCCTCGCGCAGGCCGAGGCTGGTAACCCGGGCCAGGTCGACGCGCAGGCCATCGACGGAGCCCTCGGCAAGCAGGACGGTGTGGCGAGCGGTGCGCGACCCGAGCCCGAGGTGTTGGCGCCGGGACGCACGTTCGTGCCCGAGGTGTACGAGAAGGCCCTCGACCACTTGCGCGAGCTGTTCCGCTCCGAGGGCTACCTGTCCGTCGAGATCGGTGAGGCGAGCCCCACCCGCGCCACGTGCGACCCGAAGAAGTCCGGTCCGAAGACCTGCGTCGCGCTGCCGCGGGTCGAGCCCTCGAAGGACAAGCTGTGCTTGTTCGATGCGAACCACCTGCCGCTGCCAGTCCCTGCGGCCGACCCGCGCTGGCTCTGCACTCCCGACCCCCTGCAAGGGCGCACCTGTTCGAGCGAGGTGACCGTGGTCATCCCGATCAACCCCGGGCCGCGCGCCTACCTGTGGGACGTGAAGGTCGAGGGCACGAAGGCGTTCGCGCCCGCCACGCTGCTCGCGAGCAGCGGCGCCATCGCGACGCTCCGCATGGGCCAGCCGCTCTCGCTGCGCGACGTCGACCGCGCGCGCGCCGAGCTCGAGGCCTTCTACCGCGACGAGGGCTACGCCTATGCGAGCGTGAAGGTCACGTTCGAGTACTCCCCCGACCACTCGCGGGCGCGGGTGCGGTTCCTGGTCGTCGAGGGCGAGGTCACGCTGGTCGACGCCATCGAGATCCGCGGCGCCCGCCACACGGGCGAGGCGCTGATCCGGGACCGCCTGCTCCTGCGCGAGGGCGCGCCGTACCGCGCCGGGCTCGTGCGGCGCAGCAGGGAGCGCCTCCTCGAGCTCGGGGCGTTCTCCACCGTCTCGATCGAGCTCGCGAGTCCATCGATCCCCGGAAAGCGCAAGGTCGTGGTGGTGACGGTCGTCGAGCGGATCCGGCTCAGCGTGGACTCGCGCTGGGGCTTCTCGCTCGGCGAGGGCTTTCGGCTGGCGCTGGACGTCCAGCTCCGCCACCTGTTCGGGCACGCGGCCGAGCTGCGCTTCGCGGGTCGGATCAACAAGCAGCCCTTCTTCGGCTGCACCGAGGGCCGGCCCTGCGCGCTCTACGATGGCGATCTCATCCAGCGTTGGAGCAAGCTCCGTGGCCTCGAGTCGCTGCCGTGGCGAGCCAGCCTCGCGCTCTCCGTGCCGCAGTCGTTCGGGCCGGTGCGGACGACGATCGAGCTCGGGGGGCTCGACGACCTGCGCCGCGACTATCAGCTCCAGCGCTGGACGAGCATCGTCTCGTTCGCCGCCCAGCCGCTCCCCTGGCTCACCGCCGTGCTCAGCGGGGCGATCGAGCGCAACTCGTTCCAGCGGCTCGGCAGCGACTCGGTCAACGCGCTCGTGCTGCAGAACCCGGCCCTCGCGCAGACCCTCCTCGTGCCCGAGGGGCTGACCGCGGTGTTCGCCACCGGGCTCACGGTCACCGCCGATTTTCGGGACAGCAAGCTCGGTCCCACCAAGAACGGTTTCGTCTCCCTGGCGGCCGAGTACGTGCAGAGCTTCTACCAGGGCGAGGGCGCCAAGGAGCGTCAGCAGCTGTGGCACCTGGTCGGTGCCGCGGGCGCGTATCTCCGGATCCCCTTCCTCCCCGGACGATCGGTCCTCGCCTTCGAGCTCCGCGGCGGGATGAACGTCGACACCGGGAGCTGTCTCGGCGCGCTGCCCACCGAGTGCACCACCTATCCGGATCGGCGTTTCTACCTGGGCGGCTTCGAGAGCACGCGGGGGATCTTCGCCGGGCAGATGATGGCCCAGGACGTGATCGACGACCTCTCCGCGAGCCCGCGCGCGCGGCTCGCCGCGGCGTGCGACGGGCCCCGCACCCGCGACGGTTACGCGACGGCGGTCGCCGTGCCCGGCATGCAAGAGGCCGCCTGTGCCTCGCTCGCCGAGCAGGCCACGCGTGGGGGCAACGTGTTCCTGAACCCGCGGGTCGAGCTCCGGATCGCCGCGTTCGCGGGCGGCGGGTTCGTGTTGTTCGTCGACGCCGCGAACAGCTGGCTCGATCGCCGGCGGGTGCAGTGGTGGCGCCTGCGCACGGCGGTCGGCCCGGGGCTGTCGGTCGACACCGTGATCGGCCCGATGGCCTTCGACATCGGCTTCAACCTGAACCGCTACCGGAGCTTCGACGAGCCGCTGGCGGCGTTCCACTTCTCCATCGGCCGGTTCTGACCCGCCCATGGAGGCGGCCGATGCTTCGGCTCGCTTGCTCGCCTCAGCGTCGGGGAGGGGCGTCGCGCAGGGCTCGCTCGACGGCCTCGAGCAGGCTCGGGGCCGTGAACGGCTTGTGGAGCAGGCGCACGCCTGGCTGGAGCAGGCCCTTCGGTGCGATGACGGCGTCGGTGTGGCCGGACATGAACAGGATGGGCTGGTTCGGGCGCAGGGTCCACAGCGCCTCGGCGACGGCCGTGCCCGAGACCTCCGGCATGACGACGTCGGTGAGCACGAGGTCGATGCGCGCGGCGTGGGTCCGGTAGAGCGCGATGGCGTCCTCGCCCGTCGTGGCCTCGATCACCGCGTAGCCGGCCCGGGTGAGCAGGCGGTTGGTGAGCAGGCGCACGGTCGCCTCGTCCTCCACCAGCAGCACCGTCCGGCCCTGCCCCTCACCCACGGTCGGCGGGCGAGGCGCGTCGGCGGGCACGCTCTCCTCGGTGCGCGGGAGGTAGACGCGGAACGTGGTCCCGCGACCGACGGTGGACTCGACCTCCACGGTGCCCCCCGAGCGGGTGACGTTGCCGTGCACCGTCGCGAGGCCGAGCCCCGTGCCGCGTTCCGCGGCCTTGGTCGTGAAGAACGGCTCGAAGATGTGCGAGAGCATCTCCGGTTCGATACCGACGCCCGTGTCGCGGACCGACAGGAGCACGCGGTCGCCGTGCTCGCGCTGCGCAGGCACGTTGGAGAGCGCGAGGGTGACGGTGCCACCGTCGGGCATGGCATCGCGCGCGTTGAGCGCGAGGTTCATGACCACCTGCTCGAGGTGCGAAGGGTCGGCCTTGACCGGCCACACGGGCTCGGTGCAGAGGACCAGGCTCACCTGCTCACCGAGGGTGCGGGTCAGGAGCTTCTGCATCTCCACGACCAGACGATCGAGCTGCAGCACGCGAGGATCGATCACGCTCTTGCGGCTGAACGCGAGCAGCTGGCGAGTCAGCGCGGCGGCGCGCTCGCCGGCGGCCAGGATCTCCGCGGCGTCGGAGGCCGCCTCCGCCTCGAGATCGCCGACCAGCATGGCCGCGTAGCTGTTGATCACGGTGAGCAGGTTGTTGAAGTCGTGCGCGATGCCGCCGGCGAGTCGACCGACCGCCTCCATCTTCGCGGCCTGCCGCAGCTGGGCCTCCTTCTCGCGGATCTCGGCCTCCGCCCACTTGCGTTCGGTGACGTCGAGGGCCACGCCGTCGAGCCGGAGCAGCGCGCCGTCGGGGCCGCGCACCCGGTGGATCTCGGTCTGCGCGTGAAGATAGGTGCCGTCCGCCTTGCGCCAGCGATACTCGAGGGTGCTGCGCTCGCGGTCGGATTCGCCGACCAGGCACGCGCCCACCGCTTCGCGATCGTCCGGGTGGATCTGGTCGAAGGCAAACGCGGGATCGTCGAGCGAGTGCTCGCCGTGACCGGTCCCGAGGAGGGTGTTGGGGCTCACGTAGGTGGCGTGGAACGGCGGCGTGGGCTCGAGGGAGAAGAGCGCGATGTTGGTCGAGGCGAGCACCCGCTCCAGCTGCTGCTGGCTGTCGGCGAGCGCGGCCTCGGCGCGCCTGCGTTCGGTGAGCTCGCGGGCCACGAGCTGGATGGCCGGTCGGCCGGCGAAGCGCACGGCCATCGCCTGGATCTCGGCCTCCAACGGGCTGCCGTCCCAGCGCACGAACCAGCCCTCCAGGAACGGTGGCGACCCGGTGCCGGAGAGGAGCGCGTCGATGCGCGCGGTGGTCGCCGCGTGATCCTGGGGGCGGATGAAGCGCAGGAGGGGCTCCCCGACCAGCGCGCCCGGGGAGGGGCCGTCGACCAGCCGGGCGGCGCGAGGGTTCGCATAGAGGATCCGCCGCCCGTCGTGGACCATGATCGCGTCGGTCGAGTTCTCGACCAGGGCGCGGAAGGAGCCGTCGTCTGGGACCGTCATTCGTGGAGCCAGCGTACGCCTGCGGCGCGCGGGGGCCCACGAAAGCCAGCGGCCGACCGATGTTTCGTCGCTCGCGCCGAGCGAGCTCGCGGCGCACTACCGAGGTTCGATGCTCATCCAGTTGAGCATCGTGTACTCGTCCTTCTGCCCGGCCTCGAGGGTGACGTTGCCGTCGCTGACGTCGATCTCCACGGTCTTGACCACGTAGGGCTGCGCCGGCGTGGTCGCGACGTCGTCGAACAGGACGTTGCCCTCCACCACCACGCGGTTCTTCGCGTAGGTCTTGCCGTGCCAGCCGATCGAGACGGTGACCGCGTACTTGCCGTTCTCGATGTCCCACACGAACGTGTCGGTGCGGCCGTAGTCGTCGTAGATGACGCTCTTCTGCAGCTCGCTCACCGGCGCCGAGGCGAGGTACTGGTAGAGCATGATGTCGGCCTTGCCGATGTTGGGGCCCGCCCAGCCGAACCCGGCCTTGGCGTCGTACGCCGACCAGCCGATCTTGGTCCACTCGTGGCCGTCGACCACCAGCGGGCTCGCCTTGGGCTCGCCAGCCGGGTCCTGGAAGTTGAGGTAATAGGCGCCGCGCTTGTGGGCCGCGGTGGCCTTCGAGGAGAGCGCGGGGCAACCGTCGCGCTTCTTCTCGAGCATGGCGCCGAGCTCGTCGCGCAGGTGCTGGAGGGCCGTCGCGTCGCGCGTGTAGCTCGTGGTCGAGGACACCGCGCTCGCCACGCTCGCGTCGCACCCGGCGCCCTCGTCCGGCGTCTTCGGCATCGTGCCCTTGGCGGCGAGCAAGAGGTACTCGAAGTCCTCGGCGCCCTCGCGCAGGAGCTCCCAGCGGATGCTCGTCACGAGCTCGCCGCCCTTCGGTGGGTAGAGCAGGAAGCCGTCGCCGTTCTGGTTGGTGCCCTGCGGGCGAGGGTCGTTGTAGGGATCCTTGCCCCAGCCGGTGAGCGAGTAGTAGGCGAACCCGCGCACGCGGTACTTCCACGCAGCCCAGAACGCGATGCGCGACTCGATCCCCGGGTGGTCGATGGTGATGGGGTTGAAGTACGGCGGCAGGTCGCCGTAGAGGAAGTACCACCACACCTGCTCGCCCTTGGCCTGCCGCGTCTTGGCGTAGACCGGGTCGAAGTGCGAGAGGTCGGCCCACCACAGATCGTAGCTCGCGCCCTTGCCCCTCGGGTTCTCGGCGATGCCCGGCTTGGGCTGCTCGCTGATGGCGATGCGCAGGTTCGGCGCGGCGCGCTTGGTGAGCTCGGCGAGGGTCGCGGCGAGGTCGTCGTCGGCCGGGGTCTGCGGCTCGTTCTGCACGTAGTAGTAGGCCTTGCTCTGCCACCCGTGCGCGACGACGTAGGCGTCGACCGCCGCGAGCAGCTTGGCCCAGGCGGCCTCGTACTCCGGTGGCCCGTAGTGGGTCGGCCCGCGATCGATGCCGCAGAACTTCTGCGGTCGCGGCGTCGAGTTGTTCACGAAGTCCATGGCCTGGAACGACGGGAAGCCCACGCCGTTCCACCCCTTGCCGTCGACGTACTGCGGCCCGAGCGACGACATCTCGTAGTCGCCCGCCTTGTCGACCAGCTTGCCCGTCGCGCAGTCGAACTCGATCCCGCCGTCGTAGTTGAGCCCTGCCGGCCACGCGACCGAGCTCGGCGTGAGGCGGTGCTCGTAGAACCAGGTCTTGAGCGCGCGCACCTTGGCGAGGCTCTCGCCACCGCCGAGGGCCTCGAACGAGCCGTTCCAGTTGCCGTCGAAGCCGATCTGCGGCGGCAGCGCGAAGTCGAACACGTGGAGCTTGACCGGCACGTCCTGCTTGGTGGTGCCGACGGTGATGGTCAGCGTCGCGGTGTAGTCGCCGGGCTTGGCGTCGGGCGGCACATAGGCGGTGATCCAGTAGGGCTGGTTGCGCCCACCCGCGAGCGACTCGGCGGCGCCGAACTTCATCGGCTCGAGCGGGTCGGGCATCTCGGGGCTCTTGATCGAGCCCGGGTCCGACGACGCGGTGATCTTCACGTAGCCGACGCGCCGGATCTCGACGCGATCGAGGGTGCCGGGGCCCGTGAAGGGGGTCATGGTCACCGTCACGGTCGCGGCGGCGTCGGGGCGGACGACGACCTGGAACGGCTCGAACTCGTTCCGCGCCGCAGAGAGCGCGATGGCGGCGCCGGGCTTGGTCGGTGGCGTGGCCTCGCGCAGGACCTTGTCCATGGTGGTCGTGGTCCACAGGGTCGCGCCCGCCGGTGAGGGGAGCGCGAACGTGCCGTCGCCGGTCGGCGTGCAGTCGGTGCACGGCGGCACGTCGGACACCGCGTCGACGCCGCCGTCGTTCGGGTCGTCGGAGCCGCCGCCGCCGCACGCCCCCGCCTGGGCGACCACGGCACACGCGATCAGCGCGACCCCACCGCGAAGGAAAGCCCGCATCCGACAAGGAGAAGCCCCGGACGGGGGCTCGTCAACGGGGAGCGCTGCGCACGATGTAGGCGCGGCGGGAGGGAGACGACGCGCGAGTGCGCTCCGCACGGGATGGCTGTCGGAGACCGAACTCGCGGAACGCCGACTCGAACGAGGGTCTCACGGAGGCCTCGTCGGGAGACTCGACGATCTCGCAGCGCAGCGGACCCTGTGATGCCGCGCGCGCGCACCGCCCCACGCTCCCGGTGTGGGATCTGCCGGTCTGCACCCCCGAATTCTGGTTTGACATCCACCCGCCAACAACTACGCTCAATCAAGTGGCAAGGCGTCCGCTCCAGCTAGAGCTCCCGCGCACCCACGGGTGGGGCGGTCGGCGTCCAGGCGCCGGCCGTCGGCGCATCGCCTCGCGGGGGCTCGTCCCCCACCGCCCGAGGCCGCCCCATGTGGGGTGGGCGCCGGTGCACCTCACCCTCCGGTGCATGTCGGGGCTGCCGTCGCTGCGCTCGATGGAGGTGTTTCCGAGCGTCGTCGCTGCGTTGCGCGCGGCCCAGCGGGGCACCTTTCGGGTGATCCACTTCTCGGTGCAGGACAACCACCTCCACCTGGTGGTCGAGGCGGTGGATTCCAGCGCCCTGCGGGCGGGAGCGCGCTCGCTCGGCGTTCGCCTCGCTCGCGCGGTCAACCGCGCCTGCGGGCGCAAGGGCCGTGTGCTCGACGACCGCTACCACACGCGGACCCTGCGCACCCCGCGGGAGGTCCGCTTCGCGCTCGCCTACGTGCTCTTCAACTTCAAGAAGCACCAGGTGCGAGTGCCGACCCTGCTCGACCCGTGCTCGTCGGCGCCCTGGTGCGATGGCCTGCGTGATCGCCGCGGAGCAGCGCTCGACGCGAGCACGCCGGTCGTCGCGGCCCACACCTGGCTCGCCCGGGTGGGCTGGCGCCGTCACGGCCTGCTCTCCCCACACGAACGCCCAGCCAGAGAAATGCAGTAGAACCTCCCTGTGGCGCGGAACAGAGTCGACCCCACCCGAGCGCGCCTCTTGGCGGACGTCCTCTCGACGCCGGACGACGACGCTCCCCGCCTGGTCCTGGCCGACTGGCTGCAGGAGCGTGGCGACCCGCTGGGCGAGCTGATCTCCCTCCAGTGCCTGCACGCCACCGACGACGACGCGGTCGATCGGATCGAGGCGCTGCTCTACGAGCACGAGGACCGGTTCCGCGAGGGGCTCGGTCCGCGGACGCTCCGGTACACCTTCGCGCGCGGCTTCGTCGAGGAGGTGGCCGGACCGGCGCAGGTCCTCGCCGAGGCCCTCGTACGCATCAAGGCGCGTGCGCCGCTGCGCCGGGTGCGCGTCACCAACGCGGCGCGGCCCTCGTTGACGGCGCCGCTCGTGTCGGCGCAGATCGAGGGGCTCGTGCTGGAGGTGGCGCCCCAGCCGGACTTCGAGCGGGGCTTCGCGGAGAGCACGCTCCCGCTGCAGCTCGTCGAGCTCCACGTCCCCGCGTTCGCCGAATCCCTGCTCGCGCGGCCCATGCCCCGCCTGCGTGAGCTCCACGTCGCGAACGCGCGGGGGTGGGATGGCGCAGAGCTCCGCTCGCTCTCGGCTCCCCTCGAGACCCTGCATGTGTCGCGCCTCCCCGGCACGGTCTCGCACTTCGCCCGGACGCTGCGCTGCCTGTCGATCACCTACTTCGATCTCGCGGACGACCTCGGCCTCGACTTGCCCGCCCTCGAGGCCGTCCACGTCCACGCCCTGCAGGGCGTGACGCCCCGCACCCTCGACGCCTGGAGCCAGACCCGCCTGCCCATCCGAACACTGAACGCTGCTGGCAGGCTCCCTTGCGCTGGCAGCGAGGTCTTCTTCCGCTCGCCCTCGCTGGTTAGCGTCGAGTCGCTCGATCTCTCGCACTGCGATCTCGACGCGCGGGCACTCGCTCACCTCGTCGCGCGCCCCTGGCCCGCGCTGCAGCGCCTGGTGCTTCGTGGCAGCTCCACGAGTCCGCTCGACGCGCACGCCGTCGTGACCCTCCTGCGCTCGCCGCTCGCCGAAAGCCTCCGCCACCTGGACCTCGATCACAATCCGCTGGGCGACGAGGTCGCGACGGTGCTGTCGTCGGTCGCGCTCCCCGAGCTCCGTTCGCTCCACCTGCGAGAGTGCAGACTCGGGGCGCGTGGAGCCACCGTCCTCGCCGCCGCCCCGTCCCTGCCTCGACTCCGCGAGCTCGACCTCTCGGACAACCCGATCGGCGAGGAGGGCGCGCTGGCGCTTGCGACCACCGAGCTCCCGCGCCTGCGTCGCCTCTCGCTCCACGACGTGTCGACGGGAGCGCGGGCGACCCGCGCGCTGAAGGCTCGCTTCGGCAACGGCGTCGAGAAGGAGCGGCGCTGACGCTACGCGGGGCCGACCACGCGTTCGCCCAGGACCTGCTCGTTGCCGTCGCTGTCGCGCGCGACGACGCGCACGAGGTGGGGGCAGGGCGACCACGTGTCCGTGGGCAGCGCGAGCTCGAAGCCCGCCTTCGGGCACCCGACGTAGCCGGGGTAGACGGTGCAGACGTCCGCGCGGTCTCGGTCCGGCGCGCCACCCTTCACCTTCGCCCCGTCGACGAGGACGTCGAGGGTGACCCCGGCGCGGTTGTCGAGCGCCCAGCCGGCGACCGTCAGCGGCGTGCCCTTGGTGAACTTCGCGCTGCTGGCGAGGTCGACGTGACCGAACGGGGCCCGCGCCTTCGCGGCGGCCTCGAGCTCGGTCTGCACGGTGCCGACGCTCCCGAGGGCGAGGTACGAGAGCCCGCGCACCGTCGCGCCCGCGCCGAGGCCGAAGGCGATGCTCGCGCGCACGTTGTGGAAGTACGGCGCCTTCGCGCCGTCGCCGCGCCAGCCCTGCCACTTGGTGATGCCCTGGTCCATGGCGAGGCCGACGCCGTAGTCCTTGGTGCCGTTCTGCCAGGTGACCCACGGCGCCGGTGAGGTGAAATCGCCGACGAAGAAGCCGTCGTTCGCCGGCGTCGCGATCGTCACGGCCTTGCCCGCCGCGTCGAGCAGGAGCGGCAGATCGGGCATGCCGCCGGCGCCGTTGGCCACGTACAGCGTCGGCCACTCCTGCACGGTGACCGGGTGGGCGATCGCCTCCTTGCTCACGACCTCGGTGTCGACCTCGAGCACGTGCTCGCGCACGAAGCGGAGTCGCACCCGGTAGGTCACGTCGACGGGGCGCCCCGCGCCGGCGCACGCGCTCGTTCGACAGTCCGGCGCGTCCCAGTCGGGGTTCCACTGCAGCGGCTGGATCAGGAGCTCGAGCGCGTCGCCGACCTTGCCGTGCGACAGCACGGGCGCGCCGCGGTTGCACTCGTCGCCGCCCTGCACCGGGTTCCACCCGAGATAGGTGATGGAGGCCGCGCACGCGCCGAGCGAGGTGGCGCAGCTCGCGGTGGCCGCGCACCCCTGGCGGATGCGTGTCGGGTCGTAGAGCGCGAGCTGCAGCTCGCGGCCGGTGTCGTTCGCGTCGAGGACGTTGCTCTTGGCGTTGGCGGCGAGGCCGAAGAACACGAGCGTGCCGCCCCAGTCGAGGCGCGCGCCGACCCGGACGTACTTGGTCGGCGAGTCGAGGAACACGTCGGTGTGAGCGCCCGTGGTCGCCTCGGTGATGCCGCCGAAGCCAGCCGCGGGTGGGCGCATCGCCCAGGGGTCCACGTCCGCGGTCGCCGTCACGGGCGCGCACGCTTCGCCCGTCTCCCCGCGGGCGTCCGTCGCACCCGTGTCGAGGCTCGTGTCGGCAGCGTCCGCCGTGCTCGCGTCCACGCCGGTGTCGGTGGACGCATCGTCACCACCGCTGGAGGCGCACCCGACGAGCAGGGCGGTCACGAGCGCGGCATCGAGCGGACGCACCGTCATCACGTGGTATGGTAGCCGACGGTGCGTCGCGCGGCTCTGTTCTGGTTGGGCTTCGAGCTCGCGGTCGGGATGGTCGGGTGTGACGCTGCGCTCGGTATCGAGTCGATCCCGAGGGGGAACGCGAGCACGATCCCCTACGCCTCGCCGCTCTGCGCGCGCTGCGCCGCCGACACCTGCAAGGCCGCCGCGGCCGCCTGCGAGGCGAACCGGACCTGTCGGCCACTCCAGGCCTGCATCGCGGGTTGCGCCGTCGACGACGCCAAGTGTCGCGCGACCTGCGAGAAGCTCTCGCCACTCGCCGCCAAGGAGGCCGCGTTCCGCGACCTCGATCGTTGCTTCCGCGCGTCGTGCACCGAGGAGTGCTACGGCATCACCGGGCTCGGCGGGCTGTTCGCGGACAAGGGCGCGTGCAAGTGCCTCGACACCGCGTGTGGGCCGCAGGAGCTCGCGTGCATCCGCTCCGGCGTGGAGCCGGCGGCCGCCGACGCAGGCACCTCGACCCAGGAGGTGGCCGGAGAGTGCGAGCGCCGCGCGGCGTGCCTCGCCAGCGTCAGCATCGATCCGGAATCGGCGGACAGCTGCGGTGCAGCGCACCCCGACGGCGCGGCCGCCGCCAAGGCGCTCAAGGAGTGCTGGAGCAACACCAACTGCGGCGAGTGCCCCGTCGCCGGAACGGGCCTCTACAAGTGCGTCCGCAACTACCGCTGGACCGCGCCGACGACCAAGGAGGTGAACATCAAGTTCCACGTCACCACCTTCGACGCCGAGCAGAAGCCCATCGCCGGCGTGAAGGTCCTGGCGTGCGGCGCCGACAAATGCGATCGGTGCGACGAGACCAACGCGCTCAAGGCGGCGACGACCGACGCCAGCGGCAACGCCCCCCTCCAGCTGACCGCGGGCCTCGCCGGGTTCGCGGGGTGCTTCGACTTCCAGGCGCCGGGGTTCGCGCACATGGCGCTGAGCCTCGGTCGCCCCCTCGGCCGCGACTCCGAGACGCCGATGTTCATGGTCGCCGCCGACACGCTGCCGCTGCTCGGCGTGGTCGCCGGCACCACGTTGATGCCCGACCGTGCCCAGGTGGTGGTGTTCGCCGTCGACTGCTTCGTGAGCTTCGCCGCCGGCGTCTCGATGAGCATCAACAGCACCGATCCGGCGATCCGCCAGGGCTATTTCGTCAACAACCTCTTCGACGTGAAGGCCAAGGAGACAGGGCGCCTCGGCGTCGGCGTGTTCCTCAACGTGCCCGCCGGCGCGGTGACCCTCGAGATGTACCAGGGAACGACGTTCGTCGGCCGGCAGCCGATCGTCACGCGCCCCGGCGTCGTGACCACCGTGCTCGGCATGCCCGCGACGATGGATTGAGAGCCAGTCTCCAACGGGCCCCGATCCACGCCGAGCGCTCGGTCATGGTGTGTGGGCGGGGAGCAGGACGGTGAACACCGAGCCCTCGCCGACACCGGGCGGCGCGAGCGAGACGCTGCCCCGATGGCGGTGCACGATGGCGCGCACGAGGGCGAGCCCGAGGCCCATGCCGTGGGCCGAGGTGCGGGGCTTCGTCGAGAGGCAGGCCTCGAAGAGCTTCGGGCGCAGCGGCTCGGGCACCCCCGGGCCTTCGTCGTGGAACGCGAGCTCGCAGTAGCGGCCGGCCGACAGCCGGGGGATGTCGCCGTCGACGACCTCGCGCACTGCACCGCGCACGAGCAGCGCGCCGCCGTCGTCCATGGCCTCGCGTGCGTTCCTGGCGAGCTCCTCGAGCGCGCGACCCAGCACTTCCCGATCGGCCATCACCAGGGGGAGATCGACGGGCAGCTCGACCAGACGCCGGGTCTCGGAGCCCGCGAGGGCGGCCGTCAGCGCCGCCTCGAGGATGGGCCCGAGGGCCACGGCGCGCGGCTCGGCGTAACAGCCCTGGGAGAGCAGCGAGAGGCGCCGGCTCAGCGCGATGGCCTGCACGCTGGCCTCGAGCGCGGCCTCGGCGAGCGCCTGTTGCTCGGAGCCCGGCTCGGCGAGCGCGAGGGCGAGCTCGACGCTGCCCACCACGCTCTGCAGGTGGTTGTTGAAGTCGTGGGCCATGCCGCCGGCCAGGAGACCGATGGCCTCGCGCTCTTGCGCCCGGCCCGCGAGCGCCCGGTCGAGCGCGGCCTCTCCTCGCAGGCGCCGTGCGCTCGCCGTGAGCGCTCGCTCGAGCTGGTCGAGGTCGATCGGCCTCGGCACGAGGTGCTCGACGCCGACCTCGACGGCGCGCCGGAGGTGGTCTGCGTCGTCGAACGTCGTCGTCGCGATCACGGGAATCCCGGGGGCGAGGCGGTGGATCTCGCGCGCGAGCGTGAGCCCGTCCAGGTCGCGGGTCTCGAGGTCGGCGACGACCAGCGCCGGGCGCTCGGCGAGGAACCGGGCGAGCCCCTCTCCGCCGTCCGCGGCGAGGGTCACCTCGACGAACCGCCCCCGGAGGAACTCCTCGAGCTGGGCGCGGGTGGCCTCGTCGCCCTCGACGCAGAGCACGGTGAGGGTCGAGAGGTCGGAGGAGAGCGCGGGCATCCGGACCCCTGCCATCGTAGTCCGGCCGCGGCAGCCCTTCGCCCCTGATCTATGCTCGTCGAGCCATGAAGCGGCTCTTCCTCTCGGCGACCCGGCGAACGGTCCTCTGGTTCTTCGACGAACCTTCGAACGATCCTTATGTGACCTTGAACTTCGACGTGGACCTCGCGCCGGTCCGCTCGTTCGTGGACGCGTTCGCGCGGGAGCACGGGGAGCGGATCGGCGTGCAGCACGTCCTCACCAAGGCCGTGGCCCGGTGCCTCGTCGAGCTGCCCGCCCTCAACGTGAAGGTGCTCGATCGGGCGATCTACCAGCTCCACCGCGTCAACATCGCGATGCCCGTGCACCTCGATCGCGGAGGCGGTGACGGCGACGAGACGGGCATGACCGTGGTGCACGGTGTCGACCAGAAGAGCCTGCTCGAGATCGCGCGGGACACCCGGAAGAACGCGGCCGCGGAGCGCGCCGACGCACCGGTACTGTTCGGCAGCGGGCTCGCGCGCCGGCTCTCCCGGTTGCTGCCAGATGCTGCCTTCCGCGGGGGGCTCGAGGCCGCGCGCTGGGCCCTCGCGCGCCCGACGACCTATCGGCTCGTGGAGCAGCTCGCCGTGAGCAGCGGCGTCACCAACGTCGGCGCGGTGTTCTCGCTGCCGCGTGGCGCGCGGTTCCGCTCCGCGTCGGCGACCATACCGGCGAAGCTCGGCCCCATCGCCTCCCTGTTCGGCGTCGCGCCGGCCGAGGACGTGATCGTGTCCGAGGACGGGGCGCCGCAGAGCCGTCGCGTGCTGCCCCTGGTGATGATCGTCGATCACCGCGCGATCGACGGCTACCTGATGGCCGTGGCGGCGCGCCACGTGGCCGAGGGCCTGCTGGATCCGGCCCGCCTCGTCTAGACATCGTACAGCAGCGGGTCGCGGCGCTGGGCGTACATCGCGACCAGATCGCGCGTCTCGTCCGGCAGATCGGTGAACGCGATCCCGAAGCCCGCGGGGCGATCGCCGTCCTCGTCCTGCGTGAACACCACCTTGCCGCGCGCCGCGCCGGAGGCCTGCCCGGGGAACAAGAGCTGCAGCGCGACCTCGGCGCCGCGGGCAGGGGGCTTCTGGTAGGTCGCGACGAACACGCCGTTGATCACCCGCGCGGTGTCGCAGGTGAGGTTGGTCGCGTCGCCGCGCGAGAGGTCGACCTCGACCGCCGGCACGGCGTCGCGGCGGACCATGAGCTTCTCGAGCTCGGAGAGCTTCTGCACCAGCGCCTGGGTGACGGCCGGGTCGGTGCTCGGCGCCTTCGCGAGCGACTTGACCATCGCGTCGCCGAGCGCCTGGATGGCGGTGAGGTCCACCGCGCGGGGAGGGCTCGGGTTCTCGAGGGTGACCCGCACGTCGGTCTTCACGTTGGAGAGCGCCTGCCCGAGCCTCTCGAGCGTCTCGCGGAGCTGTGTGGCGGTGGTGGCCTTGTCCCGCGCCCCGCTGTCGGCCGCCAGCGCGACCGCCTTGTTCAGCGCGAGCAGCTGCTCCTCGAGCCCAGCGATGGTGGCGGTGACCCGGGAGACGGGGTCGTCGCCCTGCTTGCCGCCGCGGCGGGTGCGCAGGAACCCCTCCTTGATCTGCTCCCAGCGCGCGCGCTGCTCTTCGGTCATGCGCCCACGGAGCTCGGCGAGCTTGAGCAGGTTCTGCTCGGCGCCGGTGGCGAGGGTCTGCGACTCCGCCTGGTAGTGCTCGTCGATCGTGCGGTCGAGCTCGTCCACCGTCATGACGGGCGCGAGCTTCTGCGCGATCTTGTTCATGTTGCGGTAGCTGCCCTGCAGCTTGAACGGCGGCTCGGTGCGGTAGGCGTCCTCCTGCGAGGCGGCCTTGATGTAGTTCTTGTTCACCTCGAGCAGCACGTCCTGCACGCGCGAGAGGAGCTTGAGCATCGAGAGGATGTCGGAGAGCTCGGCACCCGCGTAGCCGTAGGCGAGCTCGGAGGCGGCGATCGGCTCGCCGCGTGCCATGCGGGCGAGCTTGTAGAGATCGGCCGGGTCGCGCCCGGAGAGCGGCGCGAGGGTCGGGTGCGAGGTGAGCGCGTTCTCGAGGTAGCTGAGCGCGAACAGGTCCTCCTTGCCGCCGAGCACCTCGCCGAGGTTGTGGGTGTCGGCGCGGTTCGCGAGCATGTCGGGGATGCGGAAGCGCGCCCCCGACTCCGTGTACGGGTTGGCCGCCATGACCACGCAGAACCGCTTGCCGCGGAAGTCGTAGGTGCGGCTCTTGCCGGCGAACACACCCTCCACCTTGCGCTGGGCGTCGCACAGGCTGATGAACTTCTCGAGGAACTCGGGCGAGGTGTGCTGGACGTCGTCCACGTACAGCATCACGTTGTTGCCCATCTCGAACGCGAGGTTCACGCGCTCGACCTCCTGGCGCGCGGTGAGGCTCTTGCATTCGGCCGGGTCGAGGGAGTGCACGTCGTGGCCGAGCGCGGGGCCGTTCACCTTGACGAACACGAGGCCGAGCACGCTCGCCACGTACTCCATCAAGGTGGTCTTGCCGTAGCCGGGTGGCGAGACCAGGAACAGGAGGCCCATGCGGTCGGTGCGCTTCTGGTCGCCGAGCGCGCCGATCTGCTTTGCGAGGTTCGCGCCGACCAGCGGCAGGTACACCTCGCTGATCAGCTTGTTGCGCACGAACGAGGACAGCACCTTGGGCACGAACTCGGAGAGGCGCATGCGCTCGCGTTCGCGGGCCAGGAGGTCGGCGCGGCGCGTGCGATAGAGCCGGAACCGCGCGGCGGTGACCGTCTCGAAGTGGCGCAGGCGCACCAGGAACTCGGCGAGCTCGAGGTTCATGCCGCCGTCGCGGATCCGCTCGTGCGACCCGAGCAGGCCGGCGACCTCGAGGGTGGTCTCGGCCGAGAGCACCTCGCGGTCCGCGCGGCCGTCGGTGAGCAGGATCGCGGCGACCTCGGGTGCGAACGTCGAGAGCGGCGAGGCCACCTTCTCGAGGCTCCGGGCGTAGAGGCCGGCGAGCTCGGTGCGCTCCCGCGGGCGCGAAGCGAGCAGCTGCAGCTCGTCGTGCAGGGCGCGGTACTCCCCGGCTTCCTCGAGCTTGCGGCGCAGCATCTTGGCGCCCTCGTCGGAGGCGCGCGCCACGGGGAAGCGTGCGATCTTCTCGGCGAGCACGTCGACCAAGACGTCCGCGGCGTCGTCGGGCTCCGAGGGGCCCACCGCGAGGCCGATCGCCTCGGCGTACGCCCGGACGCGCGGCGCAAGCTCGGTCTTGAGGCTCGCGACTCCACGCCCGTCGCCGAGCACCGCGGCGAGCCGGGCCACGCTGCGCGCGCGACGCGTCAGCACGTTGCGCTCCTCGGTCGGCAGATCGGCGACGAAGGTGAGGGCGAGCCCGCGCGCCCGCGGCGTGAACCGCAGCGGCCCGGCGGCCTCGAACGCCGGCAGCAACTGGGCCAGGATGGCGGTCGCGTCGGCGTCGTGCACGCCGCGCTCGTAGCCCTCGTCGAGCCGCCCCGCCGCGAAGTCGGCCACCACCGCGAGCAGGCGCGACTCGCGGAGCGCGGCCCGCAGCTGCGCCATGTCGAGCCCCTCGCGGCCGGCGAGGGCGTCGTCGAGGATACGGAACGCGAGGTACTCGCCGCGGTAGACGGCCTTGGACTCCGAGGCGATCGACTGCTCCCAGACGTCGGAGAGCTCGTCGAGGGCCGGGTCCGAGATCCGCTGGTAGAAGTCGGTGCCGGTGAGGTGGAGGGCGAGCGCTTCTTCGCGGGGCACCACCACGAGGTCGATGGCGCTCTTGGTCACCGAGAAGGTGAACCCGCCGAGCTTCACGCCCTCGCCGTCGGCGAGCTCGCGCTTGTCCCGCAGGTTGCGGACCGCGTCCTGCTTGCACACCTTGAGGCGCGTCCCGAGCTCGTCGGCGCGCACGTTCTCGCCGAGGTCGGCGAGCCGCTCCACCGACTCGCCCACCTTCTGGACCATCGGATCGCTGGCGAAATAGGCCAGGAGATCGTCCTCGGTGGCGAACGTCGCCGCCTTGCGCACGATGCCGGCGATCATGCGGTCGCCGGCCGAGCCGAGGGCCGCGGCGCGCTTGTGCCGCTCGTCGGCGAGGGTCTGGCGGCGGGAGCCGAAGGTCTCGGTCACCTCGTCGCGCTTCTTGTCGATCTCGACCGCGAACTCCTCGAGCTCGCCGAAGCGGCCCGCGAGCTCCTCGAGGCGCAGCAAGAGCTTGCCGAGCTCGGCGTCGCAGCCGGCCGGCGTCGAGGCGGCGCTCACCGCCGCCGAGACCGCCTGCGCGAACACCCCGAGCTGCACCGCGAGCTCGGCGCGGCCCTCGCGGCCGTAGAGCTCCTTCTTCTTCGCGTCGTAGGCGGCGCGCACCCGGTTGAGCACCGCGAGCGCCCTCGAGAGCTGCTCGAGCACGCGGGTGCGCACGGTCGCGTCGTCGACCTCGAGGGCGGAGACGGTCTCGCCGAGGAGCAGGAGCCGCTCGTGGAGCGTGTCGAGCTTCTCCTTGTGCGGCTTGAGATCGACCGCCTTGCCGGCCTTGTCGATCTCGCTCCCGAGCTGCTCGACCGACGCGATGACCGGGGTCCACGCGCCCTCGGACTCGAAGTAGGTGACGCACGCCGTCCGCACCTCGACGAACCGGGCGTCGACCGCCTTCTCGAGCAGGTCGATGGCGCCGAGGTCGATGTACCGGAGGTCGCGGAGCGCGACGAGCTTGCCACGCTGGGTGCGCAGGGCGGAGAGCGCCGCCAGGAAGCTCTCGGCGGAGGGGGCGTCCTCGGGGCGCTGCGTCGAGAGCAGCGTCTTCTGCGCCTCGGTGGCCTCCACCACGGCCTTCTCGGCCTGCGCGCGGTACTGCTCGACCTTCTCGAACTCGGCGAGGATCGCGTCGGCGCTCTTGCGCACCTCCTTGAGGGCGCTCTTGAGGTCGAAGGCCTCGGCGTGGCCGATCCAGTAGTGGTCGTCGATGGCGCGCCCGACGACGGTGATCAGCTCCTCGAAGGTGCGGCGGGTCGGCGTCTCGGTGAGGGCGAGGCGGCGCACGGCGTAGGCGTCGCTCACGCCGCGCACGAGCGCGGGGTTGCCCACCTTGGCGAGGTAGGACCCGGCGTTGGTGGTCTTGGCCTTCTTCTCCGACTCCTCGAGGGTCGAGAACGGCGTGCGCCACACCTGGAACGGGTGCACGCGGGTGGCGTCGGCGCCCTCGGACGCCCGGAAGATCGCCATCGTGCCGTCGGCGAACACGCTGTAGCCGTGGCACTTGATCGGGGCGCCGAGCTCCTTGGTGATGAGGTTGTAGGGGAGCTGCAGGTAGAGCCCCTCTTCGTCGCGGTAGAACACATAGAGGACGTCCTCGCCGTTGGGGGCGTGGATCATCGTCTCGAAGTGCATGCCCGCCGTGTCGGGGTCGAGCACGCGCGGACCCTCGGCGGTCACGTAGTGGCCGCCCGGGAAGAGGATGCCCTGGCCCTCCGGCAGCTCGAGGCACGCCTGCCCGATCGCGTCGATCCGGGTGACGGTCTTCTGCAGCGTGTTGTAGACGAGGTAGCGGGTGGTCTCCTCGCGGTAGGGCTGCACCTTCAGCAGGATCAGCGCGCCGACCTTGGCCCAGGAGATCTCGCCGTCGTCGAGGGTCTGGTTCGGGTCGGCGACGGGCTCGCGCCAGATGCCGCGCCCGTCCTTGGTGTTGTTCTCGATCTTGACGGTCAGGTCACCACCCACGGTCTCCACGAACACCTGATCGAGGATGTTCACGTGGGGGTGCTGCCCCATCACCTGCTGCTCGCGGCCGGTGCGGGTCCACTTGAAGGCGAAGCTCGGCGGGTCGACGTTGTCTTCCTCGCCGCGCGCGTCGATGTAGGTGACCTTGCTCTTGCCGTCGATCCCGAAGCGGAACACGGTGACGTCGCTCAGCTTGTCGCCGATCTGGGCGACGATCAGCAGGCGCTTGTCGGTGCGCCGCAGCTTGAGGACGCGAGGGCCCTTGCCGTACTTGAACGCCGTGGTGAAGTCGTTGACGAAGGCTGGCGTCGCGAGGAACGTGCCCTCGAGGGCGATCGGCTCGAGGCCCTCGCCACCGTCCGCGTCGAGGCGGTAGAGCGCGAACACGTCGCCCACCGCGGGCACGCTCTTGAGCCCGAGCGTGACGTTGAACGCGAACAGGAGGAACCCCCCCACCGACACCATGTCGCGGGGATGGGCGGCGTTCTCGGTGCGCACGCGGCTGGTCTGCGCGAGCTCGAACGCGGACGAGCCGAAGATCGCCTTGCGCGCGGCGTTCACCTTCTCGGCGCGCGTGGTCAGCTCGGTCACGTGGCCGAGGAGCCGTTGCCGGACGACCTCGTAGCTCCCCGCGTCGAGGCCGCCGGTGCCGGCGTCCTCGCCCTTCGTTTCCGGCGCTTGGGCCATGGGACCCTCTTAGGGCGCGTCCTTCTTCACCATGCCGAGGAGCTTCTTCTGCGCGTCCTTGTCACCGCGGGCGAACCGCTCGACCAGCCCGGCCAGCTCGGGGTCGAGCGAGCCGTCCTTGACGAAGTCCCGGGCCACGTTGCGCAGGGTGACGCTCTCGCCGAGCGCGGCCTCCACCGACTGTCCGACGCCGATGGCCTTCACGTAGCGGTCGAAGAACGCGCCATCGCCGCCCACGATGTTGAACTTGGCGTTGGCGAGCGACTTCCCGAGCACGTCGGCCTGGGCCATCGCCTGCTCCTTGCGGGCCTTGATGGTCTCGATGGCCACGGTGCGCTCCTTCTCGAGCTCGAGCCGGAACTCCTCGTGTCCGCGCCCGCTCTCGTCGAGGATCCGCATGGCCTCGGCCTTCTCGCGGATGCCCGTCGCCTCGGCGGTCATCTTCTCGCGCACGACGGAGGCCTCGGCCACGCCCTGCTTCTGGATGGCGTCCGCCTCGGCCTGGCGCACGGCCACCTTGGCGAAGCCCTGCTTCTGCTCGCCCTCGGCCGCGGCGTTCATCTTCTCGAGCGAGACCCGCGCCTCGACGAGGCCCTGCTTCTCGAAGGCGAGCGCGTCCGCTTCCTTGACCCGCGCGGCGGCGAGGCCCTTCGCGGCCTCCTCGGCCTGGATGCCCTCGGCGAGGCGCACCTTGGCCCGCGCCAGCTTGTCGGCGGTCTCGAGCTCGGCGTCGCTGGTGAGGATCTTCTCGCGCGCCTTGTGCTTGGCGGCCTCCTCGGCGGCCTCGGCGGCCTTCACGAGCTTGACCATGCCCTCCTGGGCCTGGGCCTCGGCCGCGAGCCGCACGACCTCCTTCTCGCGGTTGGCCTGCGCCGTCGTGCGCAGATCCTTGATCTGCTCCTCCTCGGCGGCGACGGTCTTGTCGACCGCGATGCGCGTGCGCACCACGTCGGCGATCTCCTTCTTCTGCTGCTCGAGGTCGCGGTCGCGGGCCAGCACGGCGACCTGCACCTCGCGCTCGCGCGCCACCGCCTCGAGCTGCCGGGCCTTCTCGACGCGCTCGCTCTCGACCAGGATCTCGCGCTCGCGGTTCTTCTGGGCGATGGACACGCCGCGGGTCTTGACCTCGTTGGCGATGAGGGTCTCCTCCTCGACCTTCTGGCGCAGCAGGAGCGTGCGCTTCTGCTCCTCGAGGGCGAGGCGGGTGGCCTCGTTCTCCTCGCGGGTCTTGGCGACGGAGATCTCGCGGTCCTTCTTGGCCTCGGCCTCGGCCTTGCGCTGCTCGAACCGGAACATCGCCTCGTCGGCGGTGAGGTTCTGGCTACCCTTCTCGGTGCGCTCCTTCTGGCGCAGCTCGTTGGTGGCGACGTTCTTCTCCACCGTGAGGGCGGTGATCTTGCGGATGCCCTCGGAGTCCATGATGTTGTTCGGGTCGAGCGCCTCGAGCGGGGTCTGCTCGAGGTAGTCGATCGCCGCGTCGTCGAGGATGAACCCGTTCAGGTCCTTGCCGATGACCCGGATGATCGCCTCCTTGAACTCCTCCCGCTTGGTGTAGAGCTGCTCGAAGTCGAAGTGCTTGCCGACCGTCTTGAGCGCCTCGGAGAACTTGGCGTTGAACAGCGCCACCAGGGTGTCCTCGTCGCTCGCCCGCGCGCACCCGATGGACTGGGCCACCTTGAGCACGTCGTCGGCGGTCTTGTTCACCCGCACGAAGAACGTGACGTTGATGTCGGCGCGGATGTTGTCGTTGCAGATCAGGCCCTCTTTGCCGCGGCGATCGATGTCGATCGTCTTGACGGAGAGGTCCATCACCTCGGCGCGGTTGACGATCGGCAGCACGAGACCACCCGTGAAGGTGACGTACGGCTTGTCGTTCCGCGAGGTGTTGATGATCAGCGCCTTGCCTTGCTCGACCTGACGGTAGAAGCGCGCGAACATCGCGCCGATCCCGAACAGGATGACGACCCCGGCCCCGATGGCGGCAAAGATGGGCAACAACTCGTGCATTGGAAGCTGGCTCCCCTGGAGGCGCGTGAGGGGTGCGCGGTGCACCACTCTTCGCTCGTTCGATCCTAGAAGGCGTGGTCGAACTAGGAAAAGTTCATGACCGGCGACGGCTTCTCGTCTCGTCCATCGGCGCGACGATGTACTCCTCGCGCTCCTCGTCGAAGCCCACGATCACGCCCTCTTCGCCGCGCTTCATGGCCACGCCTTCCACGCGGACGCGCAGGACGATCTCGGCGCCGGTGTCCTTCACGAGGGCCTCGCCGAAGCGCTCGTCGGCCTCGCCCGTGCGGATGGTGCAGGTCTGGCCGAGCAGATCGCGCGAAGACTTGGCCCGCCGCGGCGTCAGCAGGGGGGCCAGCGGGCGGGTGGCCGCCTTGGTCAGAGGGAAGGCCAGGATCGGCGCCGCCACGAAGGCGAGCAACGCCTTCACCAGCATGCCGGGCTCGTAGTGGGCCTGGTGGGTGGCCCACAGCGCGACCAGCGTGAGGATCCAGGAGAAGAAGGAGATCAGCGAGAAAGAGACGGTGATCGGCACGTCCTTCAAACGGAAGAACCCGGCGATGCCCGCCGGGGCGTCCTCGGTCGCGCCCACCTCGTGTCCGCCGCCGTCCACGTCGTGCCCACCCACGTCGCCCGCGTCACCGACGTCGCCCGCGTCGCCGAGGTCGGCGTGGCCCGCGTGCAGATCGCCGCCGTGACCGAGTCCCTCGGCGCCCGCGTCGGCGCCTTCGCCGAGGTGGACGAGGCCGCTCATGACGAACAGCCAGTAGACCAGCGAGATCGCCACCAGCACCGTCCACACCGCCACCGGGAAGTGCAGGAACAGCGCGAACGCGGTCACGGCCGGGCGCCCTCGGGCTCCCTCGCGAGCAGCTCGGCGATGCGGTCGAGCCGGGCGAGCAGCGCGTCGTGCTTGGTCTGCTCGGCGTCCGCGGCGGCGCGGGTCTCGGCCGCGGTCTCGTCGAGCACCCGGGCGGCGAGCGCGGGGCCGAACATCATCAGCAGGGTGCCGATCTGCTTGCCGCGGTCGGTGCAGGCGAAGATGTCGCAGTAGCCGACGGAGAGGTTGGTCGACACGAAGACCAGCGCGTCGTTCAGGGAGCGCACCTTCGGGTTGTGGCCGACCTCGGCCTTGTAGAACAGCTGCGCGGCGACCAGGGTGGTCCAGATCACCGCGTCGGCCGGGTCTTCGCGGCTCTCCTCGCGCATCCACTGCTTGGCCTCGTCGAGCAGATCCGGGGCGAGGAGCCCGAGCAGGAGAGACGACGCGCCCATGGTGAAAAACCGTACCGTCCAGCGCTGGAGGAAGTCCATTCCGCGACTGGCCCGGCGGTTGCTGAGGGAGGGCGCAAGGCACCGAACCAGGAGTTCCCCATGCAGCGACAGCGAGTTCCGACGGCATTTCGTGGCGTGTTCGGGGGTGGGGCGCCGGCCGTCACTGACACCCGCGCCAAGCCCGTGACGCCCTGGCCGTCCAGCCACCTGCTCGGGCTGGTCGAGGCCCTGATGTCGAGCGACCCGGAGGAGGCGCGTACGCTCGTACTCGAGATCGCGTCGAAGGTGCGCGCCCACGCATGGCACGCCGGGGGCACCCACCAGGGGGCCCGGGCCGCGGCGCTCGCCGACCGGCTGCAGCGCGCCGGCGACAGCGGCGATCTGCGGTCGTTGTTCGCTGCGGGGTGAGTGCAGCGCGCCGATCCACACAGACGGTGAGGGATCGTCCGCCGCCGCGAGCGCGTTGGTACACGTGTTGCTCCCTCACGGGGCATGAAACCCCTCCTCTTCGGGCTCCTGCTCGCCGGCACCTCGTCGGGCTGCGTGGGCTACGGAATGCATCACGGCCATCACCACCACGACGCCAGCGTGGCCGAGTTCGTCGTCGTCGGCGGCGTCTACGCGGTGTCGGCGATCGCGAACGCGGCGGAGAACGAGCCGCCGCCCCCGGAGCCGCCGCCGGCGACCGGTCCGATCGTCGTCGCGACGCCCGGTGCCTTCGACAAGGGCGCGGCCAAGAAGGCGCTCGCCGCGGTGCCGTACAAGGACTGCGGTCAGGGCGGTGAGGCCACGGTGGTGCTCGTGTTCTCGTCGAACGGCAAGGTGAAGCAGGCGGGCTTCGCGGAGACCGACCTCCCGCCCGAGGCGGCCGGCTGCGTCCTCGCGCGCTTCCAGGGCGTCCAGGTGCCGCCGTTCGCCAAGGCCACGCAGGCGGTGTCGTGGCGGGTCTCCCTGCCGCAGCCGCTCGCGGCGCCGGCCCCGGCGGGCAATCCGCTCGACATGTGAGACCTCGGAGCCGGCCGTTCACGGGCGGCCACGGCACACCCGCGACCGCTCATTCCACGGCGCAGAAGCGCACCGAGCCCCCGTCGACCAGGAGCCCGGCCGCCGGCTCGAGGAGCGTGCCGTCGAGCAGGTCGCGGACGTGCTTGATGCCCTCGGCCTGCACCACCACCCGCTGACGCTTCGGGGTCGGGTTGACCACGAACATCACCCGCGGCGTTCCACCCGCGTCGTGGTGCACGGTCGCCCCGCACGGGCTCTCGGCCACGTGGACCCGCGGCACGTCCCCCAGCAGATCGGCGACGTGGTGCCGGATCGCGGCGACGTCCAGCGCGTCGTCGCCGACCAGGACCGGGACGTCGGGCAAGCCGCGGCGGGTCTTCGGAGAGAGCGGCAAGAAGTGGTCGTCGCGCCGCGGCGGTGAGGGGGCGAACGAGACGTGGGCGCCCGCCGCGAGCGAGCCGTGCAGCGCGCTGACGAGCTCGGCGCCGACGCCGCACGACGTGGGCACCAGCACCCAGCGCGCGCCCTTCAGGGAGGCCATCGGGTCTCCGCCGTCGGCCAGCGCCCAGGGGATGCCCTCCTCCTCGAGCGCGCGCTCGGCCGCGACCAGGATGCGCGCGGTGCGGAACGGCGGCGCCTCGAGGTGGCCCTCGCCGAAGTCGATGTCGTCCTCCACCACCGTCTCGCGCACGCCGCCGCCGAGCATGCGGAAGAGGGTCTGCGAGGCGGGACCGAAGGCGTGCATGATGCGCGCGAGGCGGCGCATGCCGCGGGGCGCGACGAGGCGCGCGGGCGCGTGGCGCACGAGCTCCGGGAAGCGCACGCGGTCCATGGCGGCGGAGAGATCGGAGAAGAACGTGGCGAACGGCCGCAGGTGTCCGTGTCGATCCACCGGCGCGCCGAGCCAGCGGTCGCGGTCGACGGCCATGTAGAGGTTGAAGCCGCGCAGGCCGTAGGCCAGCGCCGTGAGCAGCGTGAAGCGCGCGTCGCGCTCGTCGAGCGGGGGCACGTAGGGCGGGGCTCCCGCGCCCATCTCCGCGCCGAACGCCGGCACGCCGAGGCCGTCGCTGGTCGCCGCGAGCTCGGTCGTGCGCCGCAGGATCGCGCGGTGATCGCCGGCCTGGTGGTAGTAGTCGAGCGCGACCAGATCGAGGCCGCCTTCGGCGCGGATCCGCGCGGGGTGGAGCGGGGTGGCCGACTCGGCGGGCGGCAGGTTGTGGAACGTGGGGACCGCGAGGCCTCCCTCGACCAGCGCGCGCCGCATGCGCGAGAACGCGCGCGCGAGCATGGACTCCTGCGCGGCCACCCAGTCGAGGTGTCGGGGGAGATCGTCGGCGTCGCGCGCGTCGTAGCGCAGCGGCGGCATCGCGTCGTCGAAGCCCACCTGCGGCGTGCCGTGCGCACGGGCGAGCGCCTCGCGGTTCTTGTAGCGCGCGCGCAGGAGCTCCCGGTACTGGGCGACGGCGTCCGGGTGGTAGTCCTGGTCGTAGGCACCGTCGCGGAAGTACATCGCGCCTTCGTTGTCGATCTGCGCGAGCACGATCGGGCCCTCGGGCCAGACGAGGGGCTCGAGCTGGGCGGCGACCTCGGCGAGCCAGGTCTCCGCCTCGCGCAGGAACGCCTCGCTCGCGTACGAAGGCACGGGGAACGCGCGCGGCGCCACCGGCAGCAGCACGGGGTTGCCGCGCGGGCTCCGCGCCTGGCAATCGGGCGACCAGACGATGCGCTCGGGCAGGCCGAAGTCGGTGAGCTCGGCGTTGATGTGCGGGCCGGGCCGCACGATGGCGTGCAGGCCGAGCGCCTGCGCTTCACGCAGGAACGCGCGCACGTCGTGTCGCCCCTCCCAGTGGTAGCGCGGTGGCTCGCCCTCGCCGCCCGACTCGTGCACCTGCCAGGGGATGTAGGTCTCGACGAACCGAAAGCCCATCGCCACCAGCGACTGCAGCGCGGGGCGCCACGCCGAGGGCTCGAGGCGGAAGTAGTGCACGGCGCCGGCGCGGAGCGGCAGCGTCTCGGGCTCGCCCTCGCGCGGGTGCAGGCGGACGCCCTCGCGACACAGCTCGATGCGCGGGCGCCTGGCCTTCTCGGGCGGGACCCGCGCCGGCTTCTTGGTCGGCTTGCTCCGCGGCGTGGTCTTCGGACTCCTCGGCTTCACCATCGGCGGGGCGAGGCTACCCCGAAGGGCCGCGATCGGCTACGCAGGCTGCGGTGCGCCACCGCGAAATTCTCGAAGTGAAGACCACGGGGCGCGGGCTGTTCGACGTGACCGCGCGGGTGGCCGAGGTGGTCCGCCACGCGGGTCCCGGAGACGGCCTCTGTCACGTGTTCGTGAAGCACACCTCGGCGAGCCTCGTGATCCAGGAGAACGCCGACCCGGCGGTGCTGCGCGACCTGCAGCGGTTCCTCGATCACGTGGCGCCGGAGCGCCCCGCGTTCGGCCCCTGGGAGCACGACGACGAGGGCCCCGACGACATGCCGGCGCACGCCCGCGCGATGCTGACGCACACGAGCGAGACGCTGCCCGTCGAGGGGGGACGACTCCTGCTCGGCACCTGGCAGGCGCTCTATCTCTTCGAGCACCGCGCGCGGCCCCACGTGCGGACGCTGGTGGTCACGGTGCTGTAGGCTCCTCGGACGATGACCGAGCCCTACGTCCTCTCGCTCGAAGGCCCCGGCAAGAACGCCCTCTCGTCCGGGCTGATGGAGCGGATCCTCGCGGGCCTCGACGAGGCGAGAGGGCGCCCCGTGCTGGTGGTGGGCGCGGGCGACGCGTTCTCGGCGGGGCTCGATCTGCGCGAGGTGGGGAGCCTCGACGCGCCGCGCATGCGCACGTTCCTCGGTCTGCTCGAGCGGTGCATGACCGCGCTCTACCTCTACCCAGGCCCCACCGTCGCCGCCCTGAACGGGCACGCCATCGCGGGCGGTTGCGTGATCACGCTGTGCTGCGACCACCGGCTCGTGCTCGATGCGCCGCGGCTGCGGGTGGGCCTCAACGAGGTGGCCCTCGGCGTGCGCTTCCCGCCCCGCATCATGGCCATCGTCAAGCAGCGGGTCCCTGTGCGGCACCTCTCCGAGGTGGTGCTCGGCGCCGGCTTGTTCGCGCCGGTCGACGCGCAGCGGCTCGGTCTGGTCGACGAGGTCGTGCCGGCAGTCGAGGGCGGGGTCGAGGCGATGGCGCGCAAGCGGCTCGAGGCGCTCGCCCGGCACCCGGCCAAGGGCTACGCGCTCGCCAAGCTCGATCTCCGGGGCACGGCGCAGTCGCTGTGCGCGGACGAGGTGCACGGCCCGGCGCTGACCGAGGCGTGCGCGCTGTGGACGAGCGCCGAGGTGAAGGAGCGCCTCGCCGCGGTGCTGGCGCGCTGAGCGAATGTGAAGCGAAGCATCGGCCGCCGCCATGGGCGGCCGATGTGTTCATCGAGCCATCGGGCTCAGGGGCTCGGCGCGAGGGCGATGCCCTTGAACACCGAGTTGGCCGCCGCGGTGGCGACCGTGCTGCCCGTGGCGATGGCCGTGGTGCTGGCGATCGGGTCGCGCAGCGCGACGACGCGCGGCGGGGTCTCGCCGGTGGTGACGACCACGACGAGGTCGGCGCCGTCGACCCACGCGGCGACGCCGACGCACCCGGTCGTGGCGGCGAGGTGGGTGGCCTTGAGCGTCCAGGTGGTGCCCTCGAGGCGCCACTTCTCGAGGCCCTTGCCGCTGTCGCAGAGCAAGAGCGTGTCGATGCCCGCGGTCGCGTCGGTGTCGAACGCGGCGACGCCGTAGGGCGAGGCGCCCGTGACCGGACCGTTGACCTTGGTGAACGGGGTGGTCGGCGTGGTGGTCGGGAAGCCGGTGCCGACCTGCACGAGGCCGGGCGCGATGCCGGTCAGCGCGGACGCGCCCGAGCCCGACGTCACGTAGAGCTGCCCGCCGAACGCGCCGAGCCAGCGGACGTTGGCCACCGCGAGCGAGGTGACGGTGGTGCCGACGTTGTAGGTGACGCCCTTGTCCTCCGCGGCGACCCAGAACTGCCCGCCGTCGGTGGTGTAGGCGCTGCGGAGCGACTTGCCCGTGTCGTTGGCGGCGGCGCCGAGGTCGCTCACGACGAACGTGCCCGCGGCGCTGACGGTCACGGCCACGCGCTTGGTGGCCGAGGCGGCGGTGTCGATGATGGCCGCCACGCCGGGGGCCGCGCGGTACGCGGCGAAGCTCACCAGCTTGCCGTTGCCGGACGAGGTGAGGCTCCCGATGCTGAAGCTGATGGGCAGGCTGACGGCGTCGGTCCCGGTGGCGGGCGCCGCGACGACGGTGCCGGCCGTGCCGCTGGGTGCCGCGGTGTAGTCGATCGTGAAGGGCGCGAGGAACAGCGCCGCCGAGGTGCCCGTGGTGACCGCGGTGCCGTCGCCGACGCGCAGCGCCCAGACCGTCTTGGTCTTGGTCGTGGTGGAGTCGCCCGTGTCCGACGCATCGCTGCCCGACTCGGTCGTCGCGGAGTCGGTCGCCGTCGAGTCGGTCGCCGTCGAGTCGGCCGTGGAGTCGGTGGCGGTGGAGTCGGTGGCGGTGGAGTCGGTCGCGGTGGAGTCGGTCGCGGTCGAGTCGGTCGTCGTCGAGTCCTCGGTCGTGCCCGTGTCGCTGCCCGTGTCGGTCGCGACGCCCGTGTCCACCTTGCCCGTGTCGGTGGTGCCGGTGTCAGGGCTCCCCGTGTCCTCGATCGTGGTGCCCGCTTCTTCGGAGCAGCCAACGAAGGCGACGGAGGAGACGAGGAGGAGGAGGGAGGTGGACTTGCGCATGGGCTCGCTCTAGCGCGGCCCTCTCCGCGCTGCACCGGACACACCTCCCTGCACGCGGGTGATCTCGGACGAAAGGAAGCGTTTCGAAACGGTGCTAGAACGCTGCCGTGCATCGGCCGAAGCTCCAGCGCGCGTTGCTCGCCGTGCTGGCGCTGCTCGTGCTCGCGCCGCGACCGCTGGGCGACCAGCCGATACGCAACCGCCGGGGCCTGCGCGGCGCCAAGGCCGGCAAGCTCAGCCTCGGCCGTCGCCAGCCCCGCGTGGCAGTGAGCGCGCCCGTCCTCGCGTCGGCGGCCAGCAGTGCGGCCCTCGTCGGCGTGGCGCCGAAAGCCAGCGCCCCGGCTCCGAGCGTCTCGACCCTCGTGCCCGTCGCCGCGAGCGCGATCCCCGCGCCGAATCCCTCCGCGTCGGCGGTCGGGAGCGCGAGCGAGGTGCCCCTGGTCGTCGACGCGTACGAGGATCCCCTGGTGCTGGTCCCGCCGACCGCCGACGGCACCAAGGCGCCCGTCGTGATCGCCGTGCACGGGGTGCAGTCCATGCCCGAGTCGGTCTGCGACCCGCTCCGCGAGACCCTCGGCACGCGCGCGTTCGTGCTGTGCCCGGCCGGCATCGCCGTGGGCTTCGAGAACGGCGAGAAGCTCTACCAGTTCGGCTCCGCGGCCAAGCTGTGGGACGAGATCGAGGCCGGTCTCGACGCCCTGCGCGTGCACTACGGCGACGAGGTCGACACCGACAAGCCGCTCTACGTCGGCTTCTCGCAGGGCTCGATCCTCGGCGTCGACGTGGTGATCGACGAGGCCAAGCTGCCCTACTCGGTCTTCGTCGAGGGAGGCCACGACGCCTGGTCCAAGGGGCGTATCGAGACCCTCGAGAAGGAGGGAGGCCGCCGGGTGCTCTTCGTGACCGGCAGCGAGTACTGGGTCACCCGCGCGCGCACCGCGGTGCCGCTGTTCTCGGGCACCAAGGTCGAGGTGAAGCACCTGCACCTCGAGGGCCTCGGCCACCACTTCACCGCCGAAGTGGCCAAGGCCATCGACGCCCAGGTGGACTGGCTCGTGGACGGCGATCCGCGCTGGTAGTCTCGGGGGGTGCGCTGGCCCCTCCTCGGTTGTCTGATCCTGTTCGGCTGCGCGGGCGGCGACGCCGAGACCGTGGAGCCCGTGGACGAGGCCGGCGCCGAGACCAGCTTCGACGCCCCGCTCGACGGAGACAGCAGCGCGGGCGACGTCGGCGACGCGGGCGACGCCACCAAGCCCGACGCCGACGCCGACGCCCCCGTCGACGCGCCGCCGCCGCTCGTCACCGAATCGCTCGTCGGCGCCGACGTGCCCGCCGCGCGTGTCGGCATGTTCTACCTCGTGTGGCACGCGCCTGCGGTCACCGCGCTGCGCACCGTGGCCAGCAAGGGCGGCGCCCAGCTCACCCTCGAGGACGTGATCCGGGGCAAGGGCGCCTACGCCGACGTGCTCACCAAGTGGGGCGCCGAGGCCGAGGCGATGGCGTTCTACTACCACGCGCGCCCCAAGCTCGGCTTCTACTGCCTCTACCGCGCGCGGGCCGGCGAGGCCGGCCACGTGCCCGACTGCCTCGACATCGAGAAGACCGCGGCCACCCACGCCGAGCAGCTGCTCGCGGCGGGCGTCGACCACGTGGTGATCGACGCGACCAACCTGAGCGGGATGGACCGCGCGGGGGATCTCCTGCAGCTGCGCCCGACCGAGGTGCTGTTCGAGGAGTGGGCCAAGCTCCGCAAGGCCGGCAAGAAGACCCCGCAGATCGCCGTCTGGCACGCCATCCCCACCGGCTCGACCCAGTGGAAGGGCTACCAGGCGATCTACGGGAACGCCGCCTACGACGGCCTCGTGATGCGCGACAAGAAGTCGAACAAGAAGGTGTTCTTCGTCGTCGATCCGCCCGACGCCGGCCGCTTCCCGGACGCCTCCATCCTCGGCCAGGTGCAGGGCAACGGCGGCAAGAACGACGTGATCGTCCAGCGCATGTGGACGATCGGCAAGACCGATCCGGCCGTCGATCGGTGGGCGTTCATGAGCTACTGCCAGGCCGGCGGCAAGGACACCACCAGCATCGTCGGCGCCGGCGCGTGCAACCAGCCCTACACGGCGAAGAGCGCCCTCGGCACCGCGGTGGCCGTGGCTCCGAGCTTCCAGACCAGCTACGCGAGCCTGCCGTTCGCGGCGGCCGGGAAGCTCTCCGGGCTCACCTTCGCGCGGCAGTGGGAGACCGCGTTCGCCGTACGCCCCGACTACGTGTTCATCAGCGGGTGGAACGAGTTCATCGCCCAGCCCCAGCCCAACCCGTTCGCCGGCGACCCTTTCGCGCGGAGCATGGGCCTCGAGCGTGACAGCAATGGCAGCAATCTGTTCGTCGACACCTACGGGATGGAGTTCGGCCGCGACATCGAGCCCACCGAGGAGTACGGCAGCACCTACTACGACCTCACGCGCGCCTGCGCCAAGCGCTGGAAGAGCGGCGCCACCTCGTGCGCCGACGCGGCCGACCCGTGCTGCGCGCCGCTCTCGACCAGCGACTGGGCGCACGTGTTCGTGCTGGACAACGCCGCGGCCAAGGACTGGCTCCTGACGGTCTCGCCCACCGAGAAGAGCGCGCTCGTGGGCAGCGGGTGGCGTGAGGCGTGCGGTCGCTACGGCACGCCTTCGGTGTCGTGCGTGCGTGGGGACGAGCCGCTCTCGCCGGCCGGGCCGTTCCTCGCGTGGACCAAGCCGGGTGCCGGTCGCAAGCCGCTCCACCGATGCCTCGCCGGGACCGCGCACTTCTACAGCCTCGACCCGAAATGCGAGGGGCAGAAGACCGAGGCCGTGCTGGTCTACCTCGCGGAGGCGCCGACGGGCGAGACCCCGCGCCGTGCCACCCGCTGCTATCGAGCGTCCACCGGCGAGCACTTCGTGGCGCTCGGCGCGGGGTGCCCGAGCGGGGTCACGGACGAGGGGATCCTCGGGTACGTGCGCTGACGAACGCGCGGCGCGCCGCCGCCCGCAGCACCTCGCCGTGACGCAGCACGAGCCCTGGGTGCCCCGTCTCGACCCACACGAGCTCGCTCCCGACCCAGTGCTCGTGCAGGCGGCGCGACTGGTCCGGCGAGACGTAGCCGTCGTGCTTGCCCGCGACGATCACGGTCGTCTCCGCGCTCTTCGGCGCGGCGTGCCGCAAGAGATCCGCCGGCGCGAGCAGCTCGGCGAGGCGCCCACGCGGGTCCGCTCCCCCGAGCGCCGCGAAATCGACCGAGCGCGAGAGCAGCCCCTCGACGAACACCGGTACGGGCGAAGCCGCCGCGGCGAACAGCGCGGTCGCGAGCGGGCGCTGCTCGCAGGTGGCCACGATCGCCGCGATGCTCGCCCCCATGCTGAACCCCGAGACGCCGAGGTCGCGGAACCCGTGGGCCTCGAACCAGCCGAGGATGCCGCGGATCTCCTCGACCACGCCGACCGTCATGGCGAAGTGGTCGCGCACCGTGCGGATGAACGCGCCCGCCTGGTCGGGGGGACGACGCTTGCCGTAGAGCGGGTTCTCCACGAGCACGACGCCGATCCCGTGGTCGCGCACCAGCGGGCCGTAGAGCAGCCGGCGCAGGCTGAACCCCTGATCGCCGCTCGCCGCCGGCACCACGTAGATCGGTGTCTGCTCGGTGAAGTGCGGCGGGAGCATGCGGAGCAGGTGGCCCACCCGCGCGGCCTCCGGCAGCTCGGGCACCGGCGACGCGTAGGTGCCCTCGGCGAGCTCGAGGCCCTTCTGCACCACGGTCCGCTCCCAGACGATGTCGAGCGCGCGGCGCGGCAGCTGCCAGCGAGGCGGCGCGACGAGCTCCTCGATCTCTGCCACGTCGCCGAAGCCGTCGCGGAACAGGCGCGCGCGCCCGGTCTTGCGGGCGACGAGGTGGTCGAGCCAGTGGGACCTCGCCATCCGTCGGACCATAGCCGACCGCCCGACCCTCGGCGTACCTTTGGGCCGCGATGGAGCTCGACGAAAAGCCCCTGCCCGATCCGCCGCCCGACTTCGTGCTCAAGGCCGTGATGGCCGCGCGCCAGAAGGGCCGCGCCGCGTTCGACGCCGCGTTCCCCGCCGAGGTCGTCCTGCTCGACTGGATCGCCGGCCTCCCGCGGCTCATCATCGCCGGGCGCATGGCCGCGCTGCGCGTGCCGGACCTGCTCGCGCAGGGGCCGCTCTCGTCCGAGGAGATCGCCACCCGCCTCGGGCAGGACGTGGACGCCATGCACCGCTCGCTGCGGGTGTGCGCCGCGCACGGCCTGTTCACGCTGCGCGGCGACGGGCGCTTCGAGAACAACCGGCTCTCGCGCGCGCTCGAGACCGGCACCCCGAGCCGCACGCGCGACTTCTTCGAGTACTACGGCTCCGCTTCCAACGTGGCCGCGTGGCGCGACTTCCCGGAGACCCTGCGCACCGGGGAGAACGCCTTCGACCGCGTGCACGGCGTGAGCGTGTGGGACTGGTTCGACGCCCACCCGCACGAGCGCGAGACGTTCGCGCAGGCGATGATGGGCATGTCGGTGATGGTCGCGCCGTTCGTCGCCAAGATGTACCCGTTCCACGAGCTCGGCACGGTGTGCGACGTCGGCGGTGGTCGCGGTACGCTGCTGAGCGAGCTCCTGGTCCGCAACCCCGGCCTCAAGGGCATCCTCTGCGAGGCGCCAGGGGTGCTCGACTCGGCGCGCAGCCTCGTCGCCGCGCGCGGCCTCGTCGACCGCATGGAGCTCGTGCCGGGGAGCTTCTTCGACGAGGTGCCGAGCGGGGCCGACGCCTACCTCCTCAAGACGGTGCTCCACGACTGGGACGACCGACGGTGCGAGAAGATCCTCGGCGTCGTGCGCAAGGCGATGAAGCCCGGCGCCAAGGTGCTCGTGGTGGAGCAGCTCGTGGAGCGGCTCTCCGACGACCCGCTGGGCACCGGTAGCGACGTGCAGATGATGATCACCTGCGGCGAGGGGCGGGAGCGGGGGCGCGACGAGTTCGCCGCGCTCCTCGACCGCGCGGGGTTCGCGCTGGGCCGGGTGTTCGAGGGCCCGGTCACCGGCGTGATCGAGGGCGTGGCGCGCTGACCGGGATTTCGCTACCGTCCGGCTCCCATGTCGCACGGTCCCACGCCCCACAAGACGGGCAACGCCATCCTCGACAACCCGGGCATCGTCGCGAGCGTGTTCACCGCGATCGTGCTGTTCGGCTTCGTGTTCCTGGTCGCCACCTCGGGCGGCGACCACGGGGCTGGCCACGGGGGCGCGCAC
>CAZUZY010000026.1:0-44365 GCA_964624885.1 uncultured Polyangiales bacterium
CGAGCGCGCGCGCGACGTCGGGCGCGCGTGCCTTGGCCTTGGCCCGCACCAGCGCCGCGAGCCGCGCGAGGTCGACGGCCACCGTGACGTTCGGCGTCGCCATCGCGGCCAAGAGGTCGTCGTAGGGCAGGGTCACCGTCACTCCCTCTGCGCGCTGGCGAGCGCCTCGGCCTCGCGCTTGCGCTGCAGCTCGCGGACGCGCTCCGCGTGCTCGGCGAGCACGGTGCGCTCGACCGCGAGTCGCTCCTCGTCCTCGCGGATGCGGCGGTAGTCGAGCCGGTCGAGCACGCGCGCCGAGCGGTCTGCTTGCTCGACGGCGCCCGCGACCTCGATCGGCGCCTCGAGGAACGCCGCGTACGCGCGCACCAGCTCCTCGCTGCGGAACTCGTTGGTCAGCGCCACGCGGCGCGGCAGGTAGGCGCCGATCTCGCGGGCTGGCACGAGGAGGAGGCTACGCACGGCGTGGCCGAGCGCGGCCTCCGCGGAGAGACCCTCGGCCGTGGCCGCGCGGGCGGTGACCGCGTCCGAGAGCGCGCCCGCGAAGCCCTCGGACCCGTCGATCAGGGCGACCAGGAGCTCGAGCACCGAGTCTCCAGTATCCACCGCTGGCAGCAATGGCAGCAATCGCTCCGGGGCCACCGAGAGGCCCCGCTCCGCGAGGACGTCGAGGAGCCGCGTGGCCCGCAGGTGGGCGTCACGCAACGCGGGCTCGCGGGGCGTCGAAGGCTCCTCGGCGGCGATCCGGCGCAGGATCGCCACACAGGGCTCGAGCGGGATCGGGCGCGGCACGACCGAGAGGATACCTCACCGGCGGAACAGCGCGCGGGCGAGCGCGCGCGCCGCGTCCGCCGCCGAGCTCCAGTCGCGGATGGTCACCACCTCCATGCCGGCCTTGGCCACCGCCGCGGCGTGGTCCGGCTGCACGGCGAGGATGCCGGTGATGCCGCCCGCGCGGGCCGCCTCGCCCAGGATCGCGCTGGCGTCGAGAGGGGGCGTCGGGTTCGCCGCGTTGGCGACGAAGTCGTAGTCCGAGATCACCACCCGCCGCACCCGCGCGATCCTGCGCCAGCGCGCGGTCGACGCCGCGAGGAGGTCCCAGGGGAAATCGGTGCCGCCGCCGATGTACTCGAGGAGCGCGCGCTCGGCCCGCTCGGGCGATTTCACGAAGTCGTCCATCACGAGGCGCTGGCTCTCCGACGAGTACTGGATCACCCGCACGCGGCCGCCGGCCCGGGACGCCGCCCGCGCGAGGACGAACCCCGCGAGGATCTGGTGGCTGAACGTCGCCGTGGGGTTCGGCATGGAGCCGGAGGAGTCCACGTAGAGCTCGATCCACGGGGTCTCCCGGTCACCGGGCTGGGGCTCGTCGGCGAGGCGCGAGCGCAGCACGGTGTGGAAGCCCGGGACCGGCGCCCCGCCGGCGCGGGTGACCGAGCCTATCCAGTCCACCGTGTCGAGGTCGTCGCCGATCGACCAGGCTTCGTGCGGCCCGGGGAGGATCGGCTCGCCCGGATCGATCGAGGACGGGATCTCGAGGGGGGCGCGGTCGGCCTCGCGTCGGTAGGCGTTCAGCGCGACCTCCTCGGGGGGCACGAGGCCCTGCAGCTCGAGGTTGGCGCGGGTCAGCGGGTCACCCCCGCCCACGCCGTCCACCCGCTTGCGCTTCTCGTGCTCGCGGAGCCACTTGCGCGCCTCCTCCTCGTCGCCGCGCCGACGCAGCAGGTCCGCCACGGCGTCGGCGTCGAGCGGGCCGCTCCCCCCGAGGGGCTCTCGTTCGAAGGCCTCGCTGGCCCGCGCGCCGTCTGCCATCACGAACGGCCGCAGCGCGACGAGGAAGCGCGCCAGCTGCAGCGGTCGATTCTCCGGGTGGCCCCGCACGAACTCGCCCGCCGCCCGGGCGCGGCCGCGGAAGGCGGGCTCGATCGCCGCGAGGGCCTCCGTCGCCTCGGCGGGCAAGAGGGTGTTGGGGGCGAGCATCCACAGCTCCTCGAACATGGCGATGTAGAACGCGAAGCTCGCGCTCCAGTCCCCGCGCATGGCGCGGAAGATCGCCACGAACGAGGCCTCGTGGTCGGCCGAGAGCTCGTCGTTGATCAGCAGATCGAAGAACAGGTTGAGGAGCCAGTCGAAGCGGTCCCGCGCCACCACCTCGGCGTCGTCGCGCACGAACAGCTCGCTCGCGAGCTCGCGGAGGAACCGCTGCATGCGCCGCGCCTCGGCGAGGGTGTGCGGGTAGCGGATGTGGTGCCCGACCTCGTGGGCGAGGATGGTCGGCACGTGCTCGGCCACGCCCATCCGCTCGAGCTTCGCGAAGTTCACGTGGGTCTGGCGCGTGCCGAGGTCGATGTAGGCGATCGGGCCCTCGGGATCCTCGATGGGCACCGGCAGCGCAAGGGCGATGGCCTGGCTCCACCAGTCGAGCGCGGCCCGCCACGCCTCCGCGAGCGCCTCGCCCTTCACGGCGAGAGCTCGTAGAGCTCGACCCGCTGGGAGAAGCGGCGCGTGACGGCCACCCGGACGCCGTCCGACGCCAGCGAGAGGAGGCCCCGCGGGTCGATGGCCCCGAGCGCGCGCCCCTCGTGCGTGACCGTGCCCCGCGCGTCGACGGAGAGCGCGAGGGTGTTCAGCGGCGCGCCGGTCGGCGCGGGACCAGGTCCCACCTCGCGGCCGAGCAGCTGCGCGCTGCCACCCGCGAACGACAGGCGGAGCGCGCGCGCCTCCACTCGATCCCACACGCGGAGGGCACCGGCGTCGAAGGCCAGCGCGCCGGGCACGAGGTCGGGCTCCCAGGTCGCGACCGAGGCGACCGCGCGGGTCACGAGGCGCGCGAACGGCAGCCTCGTCGGCGCGGCGACGGTCCGGAGGGCCTCGGCCGGCAGCACCCCCACGGCCACCAGCGCCGACAGCCCGACGGCTTCCACCCCCTCCTCGACGATGCGCGCCTGGTGCTCGACGAGGTGCCCCACCACCGCGCCGCCGAGGCCCGGCGAAGCCACCGCGAGGTGCTCACCGAGGTTGAACAGCGCCACCACGGTGGGCAGGCGTCGCGGACCTGGCAGCAGTGGCAGCAACCGCGGCACGAGGTCGAGCCACAGGAGCGCGAAGTAGCGGTCCGGGTAGGCCGGGTCGTCGCGGAAGTGCGGCTGGGACACGCCGAAGCCCCGCGAGCCGATCGACTCGAGCTGCAGGGTGAAGAGCGCCTCGAGCAGCGGCTCGTCGTCGATGCCGGCGCTCGCGAGGGCGCGCTCGGTCGCGAGGAAGCCGTGCTCGAACAGGAACCGCGCCACCTCCGGCCGGTAGGCGGCGTAGGCGCGGCGCGCGCGGTCGAGCCGGGCGCGCAGGCGCTCGACGAGGTCGCTCACCCTTGCCCCCGCAGCCAGTGCAGCTGGTTCTGGTAGCGCATGTAGATCGCCTTCAGGCGCACGACGTCCTCGTACACCCACGGCGAGAGCTCGCCCTTCTTGGCAAGGTCGGCGATGAGCGCCTGCGCCTTCTTCATGCGCTCCTCGATGGTCTTGGCCGGCAGCCCCTCGAGCCCCGCGTCGAGCTCCTCGGCGAGGGTCTGGGCGGGGTTTTTGCGGTCGCGATCGAGGCGATCCCAGGTGGCGAGCGCGGCGTCGAACATGCGCCGGATCCACACCACCTTGTCCGAGAGCAGCGGACGGTTGGCCTCGACCTGGAAGAAGTCCCCCGCCGTGTTGGGCGTGAGCTTCTCGTGCAGCGCGAACGGGATCACCTGCCGCAGATCCTGGAGGGTGACCTCCGCCGCCGCGCCTCCCGCGCGCAGGTACGCGAGGGCCTTGGCGAGGTCGAGGATGGTCTGGAACGAGCGGACCGAGAGCCCCTGCTGGGTCTGCGCGCAGAGGTGCTTGGTCTTGTCGAGGGGGCACTGCTCGTTGCACACCTGGGCGAGCGGGATGCCCGCGAGCCGCAGGGTGTCCTTGTTCTTGTACTCGAGCTGCACGCTCGCGCGCTGGCAGAACTCGAGCTGGCCGACGAAGAACTCGAGTCGCCGGAGCACGACCGCGGGGATGGGCACGGCGCGGATCTCGCGGCGCATCTCGTCGAGCTCCTCGGCGGTGAACACGATGTCCTCGGGCACTGCCTCGCTCGGATCGACGCCGCTCTCGATGCGCGCGAGCAGCTGGCCGAGGAACCGGCTGTTGAACGGCATCGCCTTGATGGTGAGGTCGATGCGGTCCTTGAGGGCCTCGATCACCTGGAACGTGCCGCCGCCGGCGTCGTCGTTGGCGGTGAGGAACCAGGCGGCATCCTTGGCCTCGACCACCTGGTCGAACATCTCGGCGTACCCCTCGGCCATCAGCGAGAGCAGGGCGGACTGGGTCTTGGTCGGGATGCGGTTGTACTCGTCGACGATCTTGACCCGCAGGGTGAGCCAGCGCCGCCAGCTCACCGTGACGTCCTCGAGGGCCTTGGCGCCCATCATCGCGCTCGGCAGCGGCGTGCCGAGCAGGTCGGCGATGGTCAGCTGGGGGTGACCGTGCTGCACACCGCGGCGCACCTCGTCGGCGCCGTACCCCGCGAGGATGCCCATGAGGATCGCGGTCGCCGTCTTGCCCTTGCCCGGCCCGCCCACGAGCAGCGCGCGCCGCCGCGTGGCGAACGTGAGCAGCGGCAAGAGCACATAGGAGCAGTAGCTCGTGTCGGTCGGCAGCTTGACCTGGTCGCCGTTGGGGAACGCGTGGGTGGCCGCGCCGGTCTCGCCGAACTCGATGTCGTAGTAGGGCGCGATGATCGCGTTGTTGACGATCCAGTAGTAGGCCTGCTTGAGCTTGGCGGCGAGCGCCGGCCCCTCGCGCGCGGAGAGCTTGAGCCCGAGCTCCTTGTCGAGCTGCGCGCGCCCGCGGAAGATCGAGAGGAAGTCCTTCCGGAGCGGAGGACCGGACAGGGACGGTCCGGGAGCGACAGAGCCCTTGGTGTCGGCCATCCACGGGAGGATATCGCTGGTATCCTGGGTGGATGAGGAAGATCGCGTCGGGCCTCGGGGCGGTGGTGCTGCTCCTCTCGACCGGGGCCCACGCGGCCGACACGTGGTCTACGCCGTACGACGGCGTGAAGCTGCTGAAGCGCGTGACCACCGGGCCCAACCAGCACGTGTCGGCGCTGGTCGTCGACCTGAGCGTCCCCGGCGTGCGGCTCGAGGCGACCACCTCGAGCCAGCGCAAGCGCACGCCCTCCAGCTTCGCCAAGCTGCTCTCGGCGCAGGCCGCCATCAACGGCGACTTCTTCTCCTACGCCGACTACTCGACGAGCGGGTTCGCGGCCGGCGGTGGCGTGCCCTGGCCGGGCGCCAAGGACACCACCACGAGCGGCAGCCTCGTGTTCTCCAAGGGCGACGGAGCCCGGGTCGAGCTCGTGAAGCCCGCCACGGCGTTCACCTTCGACAAGACCTGGATGTGGGGCGTGGTCTCCGGACACCCGCTCGTCGTGAGCGAGGGCGTCGCGCAGAAGGACACCTCGGGCACCCTGTGCCCGAACCGCAACCCGCGCACCGCGGTGGGCCTCGCCAAGGACAACAAGACCCTCTACCTCGTGGTGGTCGACGGCCGCTCCACCGCGAGCGTGGGCATGACCTGCGCCGAGCTCGGGGTCCTCATGAAGGGCCTCGGCGCCTGGAACGCCCTCAACTTCGACGGCGGTGGCTCGAGCGCGATGTACGTCGCCGGCAAGGGCATCGTCAACACCCCGTCCGACGGCAGCGAGCGCGTGGTCGGCAACCAGCTGGCCCTGTTCGCGCCCAAGTCGGGCACCGTCGGCACCCTCGAGGGCATCGTCTTCGAGAACCCCACCAAGACCAGCGTGCTCTCCGGCGCGGGCGTGTCGATCGCCGGCGAGGGCACCGACGTGACCGACGCCAAGGGCACCTGGTCGATCCTCGTGCCGCCCGGCACCTACGACATCGTGGCCAAGAAGAGCGGCTACGTGACGGGCACGGTGAAGAAGACCGTCGCCGCGGGCGCCAAGGTCACCGTCGACATCGGGCTCGACAAGTCGGCCGTGGCGACCGACCTCGACGGCGACGGGGTGGTCGACGACAAGGACAACTGCCCGGAGATCCCGAACCCGGATCAGCGCGACACGGACAAGGACGGCCTCGGCGACGCGTGCGACCCCGACGACGACAACGACGGCAAGTTCGACGAGGACGACAACTGCCCGCTGGTGCCCAACCCTGACCAGACCGACAGCGACGGCGACGGCGTCGGCGACGCGTGCCAGGGCCTCGACGCCGGTCCCTCCGCGGACGCCGGTGGAGATGCTGCCAATGCTGCCAGCGGCGACCTGAGCGGCGGCTGCGGCTGCGCGACCCCTCGCACGACGCACCCCTCCCTCGGCCTGCTCGGGCTGCTCGCGCTCGTCACGGTCCGGCGAGCGCGGCGCGCTGGGCGGCGCTGAGCTCGAAGGTCGGCGCCGCGAGTCGGTCCAGCGAGAGCCCGTGGGCGGCGAGCTCGCGCTGTACGCCGTCGCGGTGGCGCGTCGCGCGGGCCTCGAGCTCTCGCACGCGGCCGTCGATGCGGGGGAGCTGCTCGAGGTACTCGCGCCAGCGCCCGCGCAGCCGCTCGAGCGCGGGTGCGTACCCGGCGCCGAGGGCGGAGAGCGCCGCGGCGCGGTCCATGCCGAGGGTCAGGCGCTCGGCCATCGCCTGGTCGGGCACGATGACACAGTCGCTCGCCGGCACGGTCTGCGCCGCGTCGAACACGTACCACCCAGGGCGCGCCCGCACGCGGTGCGGGGAGAGCGCGGCGGGACGGAGGAGCGCGACCACGCCGAACTCGGCGACCCACGGGTAGGCGAACGCGGTCGCGAGATCGCCGCCGAACGCGGCCGTGGTCCCGGGGAGCGCGAGGCGGAGCTCGCCGGTCTGGTCCACCGCGACGAGCCCGCGCGGAGACGGGAAGCGGAACACGATCGGCGCGTCGGGCGCCGGCGCGAGCGGGTCGGCCCCCGCGGGCAGGAAGCGCTCGATCTGCACGACGGCGGCGGCGTGGACCTCGGGACGGAGCGGGACCATCGCCGAGAGTGTACATTCCCGCCGATGCTCGGTCGTTCGCGCCTGCTCGTGGGGATGCTCCTGCTCGCCGCCACCACGGCGCTGCCGGGGTTCGTGCCGCCGCCGATGGCCTACCCGCAGGCGGCCAGCGGTCCGTTCGACGTGCTGCCCACCGATCCGGTGCAGGGGCCGATGCTCGCGCCGATCACCATCCTCGCGTTCTCGGACTTCCAGTGTCCGTTCTGCCGGCGCGGCTTCGAGGTGCTGGCCGAGCTGCAGGCGAAGAACCCCGGCAAGATCCGGCTGGTCTGGAAGGATTTTCCGCTCACCTTCCACGTGCTCGCGCGGCCGGCGGCGCAGGTGGGGCGCGTGGTGTTCCTGACCCAGGGCCACGAGGCGTTCTTCCGGTTCCACCGCGACGTCTACGCCGCCAAGTACCTCACCGCCGACGCCCTCGACGCTGCCGCGGCCGCGAACGGCGCCCCCAAGCCCCTCGTGACCAAGTGGTCGGCCGAGGCAGACCGGCTGATCGACGCCTCGATCGCGCTCGGCACGCGGCTCGGTGTCGTCGGCACGCCGCAGTTCTACATCGACGGCGAGCAGGTGAGCGGCGCGCAGCCCCTCGACAAGTTCCAGGCGGTCGTCGACACGCACCTCGCCGAGGCGCGCACGCTCGAGCTGAAGGGGTTGCCGAAGGCGGCCATCCAGCGGGCGCTGGTCGCGAAGTTCGCCCCAGCCAAGCTCCTTCAGTAGTTGTTCGACACGCCGATGCCGCCGAACTGGTCGTCACCGCTCGGCTTGGCCGACGGCGTCCCGCTCGCGACTGGCTTGCTCGACGCCTTCGCCGAGGCGCTCGTCGAGGCGGAGACCGAAGGTGACGCGGACGCGCCCACGTGCGGCTTGGGCTTGAGCTGCTGCACGGGGTGGTGCGGCTTCGGCGACGGGCTCGGCGCCGCGACGGGTGCGCTCGATTCGGCGGTGTTGGCGCTCGCGGTCGTCGCCCCCTGGCGCATCCACAGGGCGGCGCCGGCGATCGCGAGCACGGCGATGACCACCGCCGCGACGATGGTGCGGATCGACGGCGGCGCGTGCGCCGGCGCCGCGCCGAAGTCGTCGAGCGCGGCGTGATGGCCCGTCTTCACCTCGACGCCGGAGACGGTCTTCGCGCGCTCGCTGGGCACCGGCCCTTCGCCGCCTTCGCCGAGCGGTAGCCGGCGCTCGCTCTCGCGCACGAGCGGCAGCGGCGCCGGCAGGTTGGGCACCGAGACCACCTCGACCGTGCGGGCGCGCTCGGCGAGCAGGCGCCCGAACGCCACGCAGTCGGGGATGCGCTGCGAGAGCTCGGGCTCCATGGCCTGGGCGACGATCGCGGCCACGCTCTCGGGGACCCACGGCGCGATCTCGCGCAGCGGCGCGGGCCGCTTGAGCACGATGGAGAAGATGGTCTGCTCGTAGTTCTCGAGCAGCGGGTACGCCGGCCGTCCGGCGAGCATCTCGTAGAACACCGCGCCGAGGGCCCAGACGTCGCTGCGCGCGTCGATGGCCTGCCCCTGCGCCTGCTCGGGGGACATGTACTGCGGGGTGCCGACCGCGGACCCGTACCGGGTGAGCACGCCGTCCTTGTCGGCGTCGTCGGTGAGGAGCTTGCTGATGCCGAAGTCGACGATCTTGGCGATGGTGGTGCCGTCGTCGCGCTCGGCGAGCACGACGTTGCCCGGCTTGAGATCGCGGTGGATGACGCCGGCCGCGTGCGCCTTGGCGAGGCCGCGCGCCACCTGCTGCGCGATCTCCATGGCCTTGCTGACCTCGAGCACCCCCTCCCGCTCGAGGCGCGTCGCGAGGTCCTCGCCGACCAGGTACTCCATGACCATGTAGAGGCCGAACTGGTCGTCCCGCCCGACGTCGAACACCTGCACGACGTGCTCGCTCTCGATCTTGCTCGCCGCGCGGCCCTCGAGCCGGAAGCGCGCCTCGACCTCCTGGCTGCGCGAGTGCTCGGTGTCGAGCAGCTTGATGGCGACCCGCTTGCCGATCTCGACGTGGAGGCCCTCGTACACCGCACCCATGCCGCCTCGCCCGATGAGCTTGCGGATCTCGTATTTCCCTGCGATCAGGGCCCCGAGCGGCGTGCCGTCCACGACGGACCGGAGTCTAGCCCAGTTTCCCTCTGTTCGCCGCTTCGCGATGTCCCTGTGGGCTCAGGCGCCGATGCTGGCCACGACCGCCTGGGCGCGGCGGACGCAGTCGCCCATCCCGACCCCTTCGTAGGCGCTGCCGACGAGGTGGAGGCCGGGGTTCTCGGCGAGGATGGCCTCTACCTTGCGCAGTCTGGCCGGTTGTCCCACCCGCGGCTGCGGCGAGGACTGGCGGAAGCGGCCGACGTGGGTGAGGGTGGGCTCGGCGGTGATGCCCACCGTCTGCCGGAGCTCGGTGCGGGCGCGCTCGACGAGGTCTTCGTCGGACCGCTCGACGTGCACGCCGCCGAAGAACACGCGCAAGAGAACCGAGCCATCGGGTGCGCGGTTCGGCCACTTGCTCGAGACGAACGTGGCGGCCATCGCGCCGACCTCGCTCTCGCCGCGCGGGATGAGGTACCCCGAGGCGTCGAGCGGGTGATTGACGTCGCTCGCGCGGAAGCCGAGGAACGCGGTCGCCGCGCTGCCGCACGGGATCTCGTCGAGCAGATCGACGAGCGGGTCGAGGAACCCGCGGAGCAGGCGGGCCGCGCCGGTGGTCGGCCCCGTGAGCAGGACGTGGTCGGCCTCGAACGAGCCGCCACTCGCGTGGACGAGGTAGCCGCCCGCCGCGCGACGCTCGAGCGACATCACCGGTTGCTCGGCGCGGAGCACGCCGTCGAGCCTCTCGACGAGGGCGTCGACCAGCGTGCCCATGCCCCTCCGGAGCGAGACGAACGGGCTCGCCTTCGGCGCGCCTTCGGGGCGGGGCGGGGCCTTGCGGGCCTGCGCGAGCGCGCCCCGCACGAGACCACCCTGGTGCTCGAGCGCGGCGAGCTGGGGGAACGTGCCCATCAGGCTGAGGTCGTGCACGTTGCCGGTGAACAGCCCGCCGAGGAGCGGCCCCGCGATCTGCTCGAGCACCTCGCGACCGAGGCGGCGCTCGATGAACTCGGCGACCGACTCGTCGTCCGGGTCGCTCTTGCGCATGAAGCCGGGCGGCGCGATCAGATCGAGCGCCGCGCGGAACTTGCCCGGCCACGAGATGAGCGGCGTGCTCACCAGCGGCGCGAGCTTGGTCGGGATGCCGAGCACGAGGCCGTCGGGGAGATCGACGAGCTTGCCGTGCTTGCGGATGTAGGTCTTGCGGTTCTCGGGGACCGTCTCGACGAGGTCGTCGCCGAGGCCGAGCTCCTTCGCGAGGACGGCGACCTGCGGCTTCTGCGCGACCCAGCTGTCGGGGCCCTCCTCGATGACGAAGCCGTCCTTCGAGTGCGTGCGGATGTTGCCGCCGAAGCGCGCCGAGGCCTCGAGCACGATCGGCTCGATGCCACGGCCCCGCAGCGCGTGGGCCGCCGCGAGGCCGCTGATACCGCCGCCGACGATGACGACCCGCGGGCTCATGGCGTGCTGCCCACCAGACCCGTGCCCACCCCTCCGGTGCGGGGCGTCGTGTGGACGATCTCGATGAGCTGCTGCACGGCCTCGACCGGGGTCTCGGGGAGGATGCCGTGGCCGAGGTTGAAGATGTGGCCCGGGTGGCCGTGCATGCGCTGGATGACGTCCTTGGCGCGGGCCGCGATGATCTCGCGCGGCGCGAACAGGAGGGTGGAGTCGAGGTTGCCCTGGAGGGCGACGTCGTCACCGAGGAGCTTGCGCGCGCGGTCCATCGGCAGGCGGAAGTCGATGCCGATGACGGTGCCGCCGGCCTCTTTCATCTGGGGGAGCAGCGTCGAGGTGCCGGTGCCGAAGTGGATGACCGGCACGCCCGCCTTCTCGACCGGCTCGAGGATCGAGCGGACGTGCGGCTTGACGTAGGTCTCGTAGTCCTCGGGGCCGAGCTGGCCGACCCAGGAGTCGAACAGCTGCACCGCCTGGGCGCCGGCCGCGATCTGCGCGAGCAAGTAGTCGCGGACGGTGTGGGCGAGCTTCTGCATGAGCAGGTGCCACGCCTCGCTGTCGCCGTACATGAGGCGCTTGGTCTTGACGAACCCCTGCGATTTTCCGCCCTCGAGCAGGTAGCTCGCGAGGGTGAACGGCGCGCCGGCGAAGCCGATGAGGCCCACCTTGCCCGAGAGCTCCTTGCGCAGGATCTTGAGCGCATCGAGCACGTACTGGAGCTCCTCGGGGGCCGCGACGCGGAGCGCGTCCACGCCCTTGCGGTCGACGATCGGCGTGTGCACGACCGGGCCCTCGCCCTTCTCGAACGAGAACGGCGCGCCCATCGGCTCGAGCGGCAGGAGGATGTCGGCGAAGAGGATCGCCGCGTCCATCCCGAGGCGGAGCGGCTGCAGGGTGACCTCGACGGCGAGCTCCGGCTGCTTGCAGATCTCGAGGAGCGTGTGCTTCTCGCGGAGGGCGCGGTACTCGGCCATGTAGCGGCCGGCCTGGCGCATGAGCCAGATGGGGGTGGTGTCGACCGGCTCGCGGCGGCACGCTTTGAGGAAGCGATCTTGGGTGTCGACCAGCATGGCGACCGCTTCCGTACACCATCCGGCGAGGACCGTCCTCTTGCACGGGGAGCCGCCCCGCGGGCGCCGTGCTCCAGTCCCCCGGTGGCTCCCGTCGCTGTCCTCGTCAACCTGAACGCCCGTCGCGGCTCGCCGCGGGTCGGGCACCTCGTCCGTGAGGTCCTGCCCCGCGCGGAGGTCGCCGTCACGAGTACGCTCGACGACGCGCGACGTTTCCTCCACGACCAGGTCTCGGGCCGCCCGCCCTCGCTGATCCTGAGCGGCGGCGGCGACGGCACCGCGGTCGCCATCTGGAACGAGCTCCGGGCGATGAACGCGGCCATCCCGCCGCTCGGTCTCCTGCGCCTCGGCACGGGCAACGGCCTCGCCAACGTCACCGGTGCGCCGCGGGCCCGCGCCGCCCTCGAGCGCATCGCGGCCCTGCGCGGCGTGGTCCCTCCGGTGCGCGGGTTCCGCTTGCTCGAGAGCGAGGGCCGGATCGCGCCCTTCGCGGGCACCGGCTGGGACGCGCAGATCGTGGCCGATTTCAAGGCCTGGCAGGCCACCTTGCCCCCGGCCGTGCAGGGCATGAACGCGGGCCTCCGCGGCTACCTGAACGCGCTCTTCCTCCGCACCATCCCGCAACAGCTGTTCGGCGACGGGCCGGCGCGCGTCCGTGTTGTCAACCTCGGCGACGACGCCTTCACCCTCGACGACCGGGAGCGCGTGGTGCCGATCCCGGGCGCGCGCCGGGGGACCGTCCTCTACGAGGGCCTCGCGAGCGTCGCCTCGGGCGCTACCACCACCGAGTGGGGCTTCGGCTTCCGCGCGTTCCCCCACGCCCACCGCGTGCCCGATCGGCTGTCGGTGCGGGTGTACGGCGCCAAGGTGCTCGAGGCCACGAGCAACATGTTCAAGCTCTGGCGCGGCGACCGCGTGCCCAAGATGCACGACTTCTTCACCACCGGCATCCGCTTCGAGCTCGACCGCGAGGTGCCGTTCCAGATCGGCGGCGACGTCGTCGGCCCGCGACGCGTGATCGAGCTACGGCTCTCGGAGCAGCGCGTCGGGCTCGTGGACTGGGACCGGATGCCTTCGTAGCGCCCCCGGGCCTCAACACCCGCTCGCGAGGCGCTCGAGCTGGCCGAGCGGATCGACGATCGCCCGCACCACCGACCGCGTGGTCTTCGAAGAGCTCGCCACCGCGCGGAACGCCCAGAAGCGCGCCTCACCGAGCACGAGGCCCGCGAGCGGCGTGTAGACGAGGTCGAGCGCCGAGGGGCGCACGCCGTTGCCCTCGAAGACGTACTCCCACGCCGCGGAGGCGGCCGTCGTGAAGAGGAGGGCCTCGACCAGGCTCGCGCCGCACGTGCGGGCGCGCAGGTGGAGCTCGCTGCCGAGGAGGCCGTGGCCGAGCACGTTGATGCTCCACCGGTCGCCGTCCCACTCGAACGCCCGCCGCGAGGTGTCGAAGAGCGGCGGCTTGCCGAAGGCCTCGCCCCAGTGCCGCGGCCACTCGCGCGGGCTCTCGGCGAAAGGGTTCGGCCACAGCACGGCCTCGGTGGTGCGCATGACGACGAACAGGCCGGTGGCATGGACGATGGGCGGCACCCAGCTGGCGTCGGGCGGCGGGACCGCGGGCTCGACCACCGCGGTCGCCACGACCAGGATCGCGCTCAGCATCTTTCGTTCCACGATACCCTTGGCGGCGCGGGGCGGCGTCGTTAGGTTTCGCCTCGATCGTCATGGCCAAGGATTTCTACGCCATCCTGGGAGTCCCCCGCGGGGCGGACGCCGACACGATCAAGAAGGCGTACCGCAAGCTCGCGACCCAGCTGCACCCCGACAAGAACCCGGGCGACAAGCAGGCCGAGGCGCGCTTCAAGGAGATCAACCGCGCGAACGACGCCCTCTCCGACCCGCAGCGGCGTGCCCTCTACGACGAGTTCGGCGAGGAGGGCCTGCGCGAGGGCTTCGAGGCCGACAAGGCGCGGGCGTTCCGCGACGCGCAGAAGCGGGGCTTCGGTGGCGGGGTCCGGCTCGAGGATCTGTTCGGCGGCAACGTCGGCGGCGACGGCTTCCTCCAGGATTTCTTCCAGCGCGGCGGCGGCGGTCGCGGTCGGCCGCGGCGGCGCACCCGGGGCGACGACATCGAGTCGGAGCTCACCCTCGACTTCGTCACCGCGGTCCGCGGCGGCACCCTGCAGATCAGCATCGCGGGCCGCGCCGAGCCCGTCAGCGTGCGCATCCCGGCCGGCGCCGACGAGGGCTCGCGCCTGCGCATCCCCACCATGGGCGGCCCGGCCCCGGTGGCCGACGGCACCCCGGGAGACCTGCTGCTCACCCTCCACGTGCGGCCCCACCCCCACTTCACCCGCGAGGGAGACGATCTGCACCTCGAGCTCCCGCTCACCATCGCCGAGGCCTATCGCGGCGCCAAGGTGAAGGTGCCCACGTTCGACGGCCCCGTCACCATGAAGATCCCGAGCGGCACGCAGGGCGGTCAGAAGATGCGCCTCCGCGGTCGCGGCATCGCGCGCAAGGGCAAGGAGCCCGGCGACCTGTACGTCTCGTTCCGCATCCTCGTCCCGACCAGCGACGCCCCCAGCGTCGTCGCCGCCATCGAGGCCCTGGAGAAGGCGGACCCCGAAGACCCGCGCGCGTCGATCGAGGTGTGAGCCGAGCCCGGGAGAAGCTCTCGCGGCCCGGGCGATTGCCTCCCCGCGCACGTCTGCGCTAGCCAGCGCCCATGCGTACTTCCAAGCTCGTGCTGTCGTTCGTCCTGCTCGCCTTCGGCGCGGGCTGCGGGCCCACCCCGGAGAAGGTCTGCAAGCGTCTCGAGGAGCTCGAGGCCAAGTCCGAGAAGAAGAAGGACAAGAAGAAGAAGAAGGACGACGACTGCGTCGACGAGATGAAGAAGATGAAGGAGAAGAAGCCGGAAACCTTCAAGTGCATCGCGACGTGCTCCGAGATGTCCGACTACGACAACGCGATGATGTGCGTGTTCGCGTGTGCCCTGAAGGACATGAAGGACGACGACAAGGACAAGAAGTCCAAGAAGGACGACGACGACGACAAGAAGTCCAAGAAGTCCTCGGACGACGACGACGACAAGGCCAAGAAGAAGAAGTCCTCGGACGACGACGACGACAAGGCCAAGAAGAAGAAGTCCGACGACGACGACTGAGCGAAGTCTCGGCCGCCTCCGTGGGCGGTCGAAATCGCTTCTCTCTGGAGGAAGGCGCCCCTGGATGCAGGAGGCGCCTTCGCCGTTTGCGGCGTCACATCGGCGTTTCTTCTCGGCGCCGACGGTGGCCGCTACCGTCCGAGGATGCGGTGGCGTTGGCTCCTCGTCTTCGCCGTCGGCTGCGGGGGTGGCACGATCGAGGGAGATCCAGCCCTCGACGGCGGTGACGACGCGCTCGCGGACGGTGCGACCGAAGCCTCCGTCGACGCCACCGATGCTGCGGTCGACACGGCCACGAGCGACGCAGGCGACACGGGCACGGGCGACACGGGTACCGGCGACACGGGCACCGGCGACACGGGCAGCGCGTCGCTCGACACTGGCGTGGTCGACACGGGCAGCCCGACCGACGCAGCGCTCGATGCGCCGCTGCCCACGGCCGATCCGTTCTTCGCGCTCTCGCCGGACGAGGCCAGCTGGGGCGACGCCCAGGCCACCACGCTGCGCGCACTCGGCGTCGGCACCGTGCGGTTCCAGTTCTGCAACTGGCCGGCCGACAAGGCCGCACTCGACGCCAAGGTGGAGGTCGCGCGCAAGCACGGGCTCTCGGTGCTCGCCGAGATCAACTACTGCACGCTCTACGCGCCGGCCGCGGCGGCCGACCGTCAGGCCTACTGGCACGCGAGCTTCTCCGACGCCGGCAACGCCTTCAGCGCCAAGTTCGCCGCCGCCGCGGGCGAGATCGCGGCCGCGTTCAAGGGGCGGGTGACGCGCTACGAGATCTGGAACGAGCCCGACGCCGCGCCGCGGCCGAAGACCGGCTGGCCCGCGACCAAGTGGCCTTCGGCCACCAACGCCGACTGGGACGGCGCGTGTGGCGCCTACGCGTACGGCGTCGACTACGGGCAGGGCGACTGGGCCATCTGCCCGCGCCAGCTCGGGGTGCTCACCACCAACGCGTTCATGGCCATCGTCGCGAGCGACGCGGCGGCGAAGGTGGTCGCGGGCAACGTGCTCTTCCACGGCGACGACGGCTGGGTGGCCAAGGAGTACTGGAAGCAGGTCGAGGCCTCGCCCGCGGTCGCCTGGCACGTCACCAACAAGGGCCGCAGGCCCTGGGACGAGGTCGGCATCCACCCCTATGGGTATCCACCCGGTGGCAAGCTCGAGGCGCAGGTGAAGGCGTTCCAGGCGCTCGTCACCGCGCCCGCCAAGACGGTGCTCACCGAGTACGGCTGGCACTCGCTGTCGACCGCCGACGCGAACCTGTATGCGACCGAGGCCGACGCGGCCAAGCACCTCGAGGCCACGTTCCCCGCGATGAAGGCGGCGGGGGTGCCGCTCGTGATGTGGTTCAACTACCTCTCGGCGCCGGGCCTCGACTTCGGGGTACGGCGCGCCGACCTCACGTGGAAGCCGGCGGCCAAGTCCTATTGCAAGGCGGCCGCCGCGCCGAAGTGCCCCGCCTCCTGATCGTCGTCAGGCCACTTCTTTTCCGGGACGAAATGTCATCGACCGGTGCTGAAGCCATCGCCGCCTCGTGATATCGCGCGCGGCATGAACCGCCTCCCGATCGTCCTCGCCGCCGTCTCCCTCGCCGCGTTCGTCGGCGCCTGCGACAAGGTGGAGTGGTGGCACTCTCCGTACGAGGGGGCGCCTGCGACTCGAGCCTGGTCCTGGTGCCACTTCGCAGACCAAGCCGTCGGGGCCCGCCGCGCCCGAGCCGCTCACGGTGGACCCGGCGCGCTTCGCGGCCTTCGGCGCCGTGCCCGCGCGCATCGACGACGCGGCGCACCCCACGTCGGCCGCCAAGGTCGCCCTCGGCAAGACGCTGTTCTTCGACCCGCGCCTCTCCAAGAACCACGACCTCTCGTGCAACAGCTGCCACGACGTGGCCCGCTACGGCGTCGACGGCGAGAAGACCTCGTCCGGCCACAAGGGCCAGCGCGGCAACCGCAACTCGCCGAGCGTGTTCTTCGCCGCCGGGCACTTCGTGCAGTTCTGGGACGGCCGCGCCGCCGACGTCGAGGCCCAGGCGCTCGGGCCGGTGCTCAATCCGGTCGAGATGGCGATGGAGAGCGACAAGGCCGTGGTCGAGGTGCTCTCGTCGATGAAGGAGTACGAGGCCGCGTTCAAGGCCGCGTTCCCCGACGACAAGAAGCCCGTCTCGTTCACCAACATGGGCATCGCCATCGGCGCGTTCGAGCGCACCCTCGTGACCGGGCCGAGCAAGTGGGACCGCTTCGTCGCCGGCGACAGCAAGGCGCTCGACGAAGGCGAGAAGCGCGGCTTCAACCTGTTCTACGAGACCGGCTGCATCACCTGCCACAACGGCCCGTACTTCGGCGGCAACTCGTTCCGCAAGCTCGGTGACAAGAAGCCGTGGCCCACGGACACCGACCCCGGCCGGTTCGGCGTCACCAAGATCGAGTCCGACAAGCAGTTCTTCAAGGTGCCGAGCCTGCGCAACGTCGCCAAGACCGGGCCGTGGTTCCACGACGGGTCGGTCGCCACGCTGGAGGACGCGGTCACCAAGATGGCCTCGTTCCAGCTCGGCAAGGAGCTCACGCCGGCCGACGCGAAGGCCATCGTGCGCTTCCTCGAGACGCTGACCGGCACGCTGCCGACGATCGCGCCGCCGGTGCTCCCGAAGAGCACCGACAAGACCCCGAAGCCCAGCGCGAAGTAGGCTCAAGTCATCGGCAGGTCGGGCGGCATCAACGGGCCGCCGATCGAGCCGCTGCTGCAGATACCCCCGTCGCAGTTCATGGTGCTGCTGCAGCCGATCGCGCCGCAGCTGTTCACGCGGCAAGGGCCCACGCTCTCGGGCGTGGCGCAGCCGACCGAGCCGAGGACGGGGGACTTCCCGGGAAGGCACACCGTTCCCGCCGGGCAGTGGGCGGAGCCGCTCGAAGTCCCCATCCCCAGGATGCAGTTGTCGACACCAGGTGGGGGGAGTGAGGGCACCCACACGATGGTCTCGGCGTCGTTGCACGGCGCGTCGAGGGCCGCGTCCGCGAAGGCCGCGGCGTCGAAGACGAAGCTCGTGTCGACGCCACCGTCGGAAGGGGCGTCGGCGAGCGCATCGGCGTCGCCGGCCTCTGTCGCGGCCCCCGTGTCGGCGAGGCTGCCCGTGTCCGGGAGGCTGCCCGTGTCGGTGAGGCCCGTGTCGGTGAGGCTGCCCGTGTCGGTGAGGCTGCCCGTGTCGGCGAGGCTGCCCGTGTCGGGCGCGATCTCCGCCGGCGCGCTCTTGCCGCACGCCGGGAGCGCCAAGGCCAGCATCGCTTGCGCGAAGCGCACACCGCGAAACCGCTGCATGCCGCTCACGCTATCAGGTCATCCGCTCGCAGGCTCACCGCGAGCGCTCCGCGCGGCTACTTGCGCTTCTTGGTGAACCCGATCACCGACGCCCACAGGCGCCAGTGCAGCGGGATCTTGGTCTCGGCCTGGCTGCGCTCGAAGAAGGTCTCGAGGGCGGCGAGCTCGCCCTCGTCGAGCCAGATGCCACAGTCCTGCGGGCACACGTCGATCACGATCTGCGAGCCCATGCCGTAGGGCCGCGCGTCCATCTCGGTGCCGCACTTCGGGCACTGGATGGGCCCGCGGGAGGGCTGCGCGCCCTCGCTCACCGTGTCGTGCGGCTTGCCGAGCGCGTCGCGGTAGTCGCGCTCGACGGTGGTCTGGATGGCCTCGAGCTCGCCCTTGTCGAGCCACGTGCCGCGACACGCGCCGCACTCGTCGACCTCGATCTTGGCCTCGTAGATGCGGGCGGTGAGGGGCTTGCCGTCGCGGGGGCAGTGCATCGTCTCGCTCATGGGCGGAGCCTGCCCCAACCGCGGCGCGCCGGCTACAGGAAGGCCTTCTTCACCGCCGAGAGCAGGGGGTCCTTGCTGCCCGCGGGGGCGGTCGAGACGTGGCCCTGGCCGATGGTCCAGATGATCGTGCCGCCGAGGGCGTTGTCCTTCACGTACTTGCCCTTGTCGGCGACCGAGGTCTCGTCCTCGTAGGTGACGAGCGTGCAGGCGCTCGGCCCCTTGCCGGTCGAGAACCCGAGCCACGGCGCCTTGGCGGCGGTGTCGTAGTGGTAGGCCGTGGCGTCGTAGTAGCTCGCCATGATGTGGGCGAAGCTCATGGTGCCGTCGTCGGCCACCAGGCTCGCACCGCCGATCGGCAGGCGGACCGCGCTCACGCCGCGCCAGCACGATCCGTAGAAGCCGATGCCCACGCCGAGCTTGGCGGCGGGCACGCCGGCCTTGACGTAGTTCTTCACGCTCACGTCGACCGAGCTCGGCATCGAAGAGCTCTCGCCGAGCAGCGCCGACGAGTGCCACGACTGCCAGCCGCCCCACGGGCCAGCCATCCCGTAGGTCATGAGGTTGACCTGATCGACGGTCTTGGCGAGCTCGACCCAGGTGGGGTCGACGGTGGGCGCGTTCATCGTCACCCAGCCCGCCGGCACGGTCAGGATGGCGGCGGGCCACGCGGTGCGGATCGCCTTGGCGAGCGCGACGAAGTTCGCCTGGTCGCCCGCCTCGATCGGCTCCCAGTCGAGGTCGAACCCGTCGGCCTTGTAGGTGTCGCGTGCCGCGAGGAGCCTGGTCACGAAGCCCGCGCGGTTCGCGGCCGAGGCGGCGCCGACCCAGCCGGCGTGCTCGCCCGCGCCGCCGATCATCAGGATGGCCTTGCGGCCCGCGGTATGCGCGCGGGTGACGAGGTCCTTGGCCATGGCCGGGCCGTTGGTCGCGTCGATGTCGAAGTTCTCGTTCAGCGTGCCGTCGGCCTTGGGGACGATGCGGCCGATGGCGAGGTGGGTGAGCGCGGTGAAGTCGATCTCGGCGGCGGGGTACAGCGCGCGCTCGTAGCCCACGTAGTAGCCCATGACCCACTTGGTCGACGGAGGCGGTGCGTCCACGCCCGTGTCGGTGGGCGTGCCCGTGTCGGTCGGCGTGCCCGTGTCGGTCGGCGTGCCCGTGTCGGTCGCGCCGTCCGTGGGCACGCTGGTGTCGGTGGCGGCGCCGGTGTCGACGGCGGTGTCGTCGCCCCCGCCCGTGTCGTCCGTGGTGGTGGCGGGGTCGTCGCCCGAGCAACCGAACAGCGCGAGCGAGAGCAGGAGACCGAGCGATCGACGCATGGAGCAAGAGGAGCAGACGGAGCGAGGCGGCGCCAGATCACTCGACGGACGATCAGGCCCCGACGCCGGAAACTGGAGCGAGATCCGCTGGCTGCGCTACGGTCTCTGGATGGTCCGGGTCCGCGCGTCGCTCGCCTTCGGGGTCCTGCTCCCCGCGGTGCTCGCCGGCTGCTTCCTCGGGCCGCGCTCGCGCGTGCACGCGACAGGCAAGACCGAGCACGGGTTCGCCAAGACCGAGAGCAGCGCCGAGGCGTGCAACACGGTGGGTGCGCCCATCCTCTTGCCGGTGGAGCCCGTCGGCACCGACACGACCACGCTCGAGCCCTCGCCGACGGCCACCGCTTCGCCGAGTGCCTCTTCTCTGCCCACGCTGCCCGACCCCACGCCGACCCCGATGCTCGCCGGGTTCGAGCCCGCGATGCGCTACGCCGCGCTCGACCACGCGACGTGCGGCGCGGAGCTCAAGAAGCGTGGCATCAGCTACACCCCCGCCGATCCGGCCAACGGCGTCGACTTCCCGCTGCGGCTCACGAGCAAGCTGCACGGGGTCGACTTCCACGGCCAGGAGCCGCCGATCAAGCGGGCCACCTCGGTCTGGGAGATCCTCGACTGCCGGCTCGTGCTCGCGCTCGACGACTTCTCGGTGCAGCTCGCCAAGCACGACATCGTCGACGCGGTGCACCTCTCGATGTACCGCCCGCCGCCCAAGGGCACGACCAAGTTCCAGCGCCACGACGCGGCCCTCGCCATCGACCTCGCCTACTTCGTGAAGAAGGACGGCAGCACGCTGCGGGTGCTCCAGGACTGGCACGGCGGCATCGGCCAGAAGACCTGCGTCGCGGGCACCGGGCCCTCGCCGGCCACCAAGGAGGCCGTCGAGCTGCGCAAGATCCTCTGCGACGCGCACGAGGCCAAGCTGTTCCACGTGATGCTGACGCCGAACTACAACGCGCCCCACGCGAACCACTTCCACCTCGAGGTGACCCGCGGCGTGAAGTGGTTCATCGTGCACTGAGGCACCGCGCACTGGGGCGCGGCGAAAAGCACTGTCCTTTCGGGCGCATGAGGGTCCGTTCGGTAAACCGAACGACTCAGGCCGGAGGGAGCACCTTGGTCGTTCGCAGGGTCTCGGCGATGGCTTCGAGCTCGGGCACGGTCGCCGAGGTGAGGCGCGCGCGCAGGGCATCGTCGAGGGGAATCGCGAGGGAGTCGCAGAGCCAACCGATGGCTTCGCGGAGGGTCTCCGCTCTTGCCAACTCGCGGCCTTCCTGGCGGCCTTCCGCGCGGCCTTCCTGGCGCCCTTCCACCCGTCCCTCTTCGCGTCCCTCTTCGCGGACGACCTGGAGGAACATGCGGCCCTTGAGGCGGGCCTCGTAGAGGGCCTGCGCCGCCGGGTCGGCGGACAGTCGTTCCAGGGCTTCTTCCGCGCGGGCCATGATCGGGTGTTCCTCTGCGAGGGAGTGTAGCTCCGCCCAGCTGCCCACGCCGCCGGCGGACAGGGAACGTCCGCTGCGCTCTTCGTTGCCGGCGGAGGGCGCCGCGCTACAGTCTGCGCGGGGCATGTCGGCGTCGGACCAGTGCGGACGCTACGAGCTCGGCGAGGTGCTGGGCAGCGGCACTTCCGCGCAGGTGTTCAAGGGCATCGCCCCGGACGGCACCGTGGCCGCGATCAAGCGGCTGCGGCCCGAGCGTCTTCACAGCGCCACCGCGATCGCCCGCTTCACGCGGGAGGCCCGGGCGGCGGCGCGAATCGAGCACCCCCACGTGGTCCGCGTGCTGGAGGTCGGCGAAGAGCCCTCACCCTGGCTGGCCCTCGAATTCGTCGAGGGACCCACGCTCGCGCAGCGCTTGGCGAACGACGGGCCCCTGCCGATGGACGCGTTCTACGAGCTGGCCTTGCCGCTGGTGGATGCGCTCCGTGTCGCCCACGCCGCCGGCGTCGTGCACCGCGACCTCAAGCCGGGAAACGTGCTCCTTTCGGCGAGTGGCCCCAAGCTCACCGACTTCGGGATCAGTCGCCTGATCGACGAGGACGAGAACCGCGAGACCCGCGACGACAGCGTGCTCGGCACGCCGGCGTACATGGCGCCCGAGCAGTCGCGGTCGGCCCGATCGGCAGGCCCCGCGGCCGATCAATACGCGCTCGCCGCGTTGCTCTTCGAGGCGGCGACCGGCGTCTTGCCTTCGCACGACGCGCCCGACGTGGCGCTCGAGCCTCGTCTGCGCGCGCACCTCCGACGGGCCCTCGCTGCGGAGCCGAGCGAGCGGTTCGCGGACATGCGCGCGTTCGGGAGCGCGCTCGCTTCCGCGGCGCCGCATGCGTCGTGGGCCCGCTGGGCGCGTCGGTTCGACGCGAACGCCGGCTCCACCGCCGACGATGCCGGCGGCACGGTGCGAGAGAGCGCGCCGCCACCGGTCGATCGTCCACCGCCCGACCGTGCGCAGCGCCGACCGATGCTCTGGCTGACGGGCGGCGTGGTGGTGGCGGTCGTCCTCATCGCCATCGGGGCGCGACGCAGCGGCCCGGTGCCGCGCGCGTCGGCGGTGGCGACGGCCAGTTCCTTGCTCGTCCCGTCCGCCTCCACCACCGTCACGCCCACGCTTGCTTCCACGCTCGCCTCCGTCGTCGCGCCCACACCTGCGCCGCTCGTGTCGGCGAGCAAGGTCGCGACCGTGTTCTTGCCGGGCCCGAAGTCCTCTGCTTCCGTGGCGCCAGCACCGATGCCGTCCGCTCCGTCCTCGGCTTCGAAGTCGGCGCTCGTCCCGCTCGGAGACAACGGTGCGCCCATCCTCGAATAGTCTCGCGTGGGTCCTCGCGTGGACGTGTTCCCTTTCGACCCCGGTGCGCGCAGCGCCCGACGAGGTCGAGGCACTGGTGCAAGAGGGCGTCGAGGCGCGCAAGGACCACCGCAACGAGGACGCGCTGAAGGCGTTCCAGAAGGCGTACGCGAAGGCCCCGACGGCGCGCATCCGGGCGCAGATCGCCCTCGCGGAGCAGGCCCTCGGCGACTGGGTCGCGGCCGAGAAGGACCTCGACGCAGCGCTCGCGGACCACGACGACCCCTGGATCGCGAAGCATCGCGTGGTACTCGAGGAGGCTCGCGCGAACATCGCGGCGCACCTCGGATGGCTCGTGCTCGACGTGACCCCGAGCCTCGCGACGGTCACGGTGGACGGGCAACCCGCGAGCGCCGGCACCACGCGCGTCCGCGCGGGGACCGTGGTCGTCGAGGTTCGGGCCAGCGGCTATCTGACCGTCAAGCGTCCGGTGCTCGTGATCGGTGGCGTCTATGCTCGCGAGAAGTTCGTCCTCGTCTCGGCTACGACCGAGCCCGCGGTCGTCGCTCCGCACGACCCGAACCCTGCGCGGCCTCGATCCCTCTCCGTCCAGCGCACGCTCGGCTGGTCGATCGGAGGGCTGGGAGTCGCCCTGCTCGGCGTCGGCACCTACTTCGGGCTCTCGGCGTGGTCGCTGCGCAAGGATCGGGACGCCTACTGCGACGCCAGCGGCTGCGAACCGCGTGGCCTCGAGTTCGATCGAGACGCGCGCACGGCGGCCACGCGGGCCGACGTCACCGTGGTCGGTGGCCTCGTCCTCGTGGGGGTCGGCCTCGGGCTCGTTCTGACAGGGGCGGAGGCGCGCCTGACCGCTGGCATCGGCCCAGGTGGCCTGGTCCTGCGCGGATCGCTGTGATCGACTAGCGGAACTCGTCGGGGTCGACCCCGAAGCGCTTGGCCCACCGGTGGATCTGCATCGGCGCCTTGCCCATCGCGCGCGCCACGGCCGCCACGTTGCCGCGGTGCTCGCGCATCGCGGCGAGGAGCCCACTGCGCAGGCGGAGCTCCTCCGGGGAGAGCCCTTCCTTCGGTGCCGTGCTCGCGATGGGGGCCGGCTCGTCTGCGGAGGCCGGAGCGTCGAGCGCTCCATCGGTCGACAGGACGAGCGCGGCGCCGAGCGTCTGGCGCAGCTCGCGCACGTTGAAGGGGAACGCGTGGGCGAGCAGGTGGCGCGCGAACCGAGAGGTCAGCGTGACCGGTCGGCCTTGCGCGAGATCGGCCAGGATCGACGACACGAGGAGCCCCATGTCGACGCGCCGATCGCGTAGGGCAGGGATGCGGAACGGGTACGCCGAGAGCCGCGCGAACAGGTCGGCGCGGAACCCGCCCTTGGCGACCTCGTCCGAGAGCGAGCGATTGGTCGCGGCGACCACGCGCAGGTCGACGTGGGTCGCCTTGGTCCCGCCGACCGGGAACACCTCTCCGTCTTGCAGCACGCGCAGCAGCGCGGCCTGGGAGCCTTTCGGGAGCTCGCCGATCTCGTCCAGGAACAGCGTCCCCTGGTCGGATTCGCGCACGAGCCCTCTCTCGTCGGTGACGGCGCCCGAGAACGCGCCGCGGCGGTGCCCGAACAGCGTCGAGGCGAGGACACCCTCGGCGAGGCCGCCGCAGTTCACCGGGACGAACTTGCCGGGCCGCCGCGACAGCGCGTGGATCGCGCGCGCGAAGACCTCCTTGCCGCTGCCCGTCTCGCCCTCGAGCAGCACGAAGAGGCTCGAGGTCGCGACCTGCCGCACCGCGGCGATCTTCGCGCCGAACCCGGGTACGAGCGTGGTCAGGTCGTCGGCCGAGCTCGCTTCGAGGTCGTCCGCGGGCGCGGCGTGCCCCAGCATGAACGACACCCGACCGGCCTCGAACCACCCGGTGCTCCCGAGCCCGGCGCGATCAACGCGCGCGCCACCCACGAACGTCCCATTGCGAGAGCCGGCGTCCTCGACGACCCAGCCAGCGGACGTGCGGAGCAGGCGCGCATGCACCGACGAGAGAGATTTCCCCGGCAGCTCCAGCCGCAGCGTCCCGACGCCGTCGTCTTCACTCCGGGTCGCGCGCCGCTCGCTGCCGCGGCCGAGCAACACCTGGTCGAGGCCGGCCAGCGAGTAGCGTGCGCCGCCGGCGAGTGGTCGGTCCGCTTCCAGCACGACGAACAGGTGAGCGACGTCGCGAGCGCTCGCCGGTCGGTCTGCGCCGCCCGTGTCGTCGTGCGTCTCCTTGTCGTCGGACATCGTGGGCAAGAGGAGTCCAGAACACGCTCGGCGGCAAGGGCCGTATCAGAGCGATTGCAGGAACGCGAGCAGCGCCGCGCGGTCCGTCGCGCGGAGCCGCTTGCCGAACGTGTGTCCTCCCACGCGCAAGGGATCGAGCAGCCCCACGAGCGAGACCGAGCCGTCGTGCAGCAGCATCCCGCGGGTGCCCACCCCGCGCAGCGAGGGGATCCGGTAGTGACCGGTGCCGCGGTCGAGCGAGCGCGCCAGCACCGGATCGGTCCCCACCTCGTCGATCCGCACCCAGTCGCCGGCGAGCGCCTCGCCCTCGTGGCACTTCGCGCAGGTGTCGGCGAACACCCGCGCGCCCTCGGTGCCGGTCGGCACCCGTGGCAGGTTCTCGCCGAGGCTCTCGACGTAGACCGCGAGCCCGAGCGCGATCTCGCGCGGGGGCCGCAGCGCGTGACCGTGGCTGCCGATCAGGAGCGTCTCGATGCGCAGCGCGAGACTCGGCAGCCCCTCGTGCTTCACCGCTCCCGCGTGCTGCAGGCGCTTCTGGAAGCGCACCGCGCGCAGATCGGCGATGCGCGCGACCTCGGTGCCCTCGTCGGTCGTGACGTCGAGCCGCCCCTTGCCCCACGCGAGGAACGCGTCCCGCCGCGCGGGCTCCAGGTCGGGCGCGTTCGTCGTGACGAGGGCGCCGAGGTCGATCTCCTGACTCGGCGCGCCCATCGTGGTGCCGTCGGAGTGGCAGGTCGCGCAGCTGAAGGCGAGCTTGCTCGTGCCGTCGGCGAGCCGCGCGGGCACGAGGTGGTGCATCCCGTGCTCGCCCTCCTTGGCGCCGCGCGGGGCGAGCTGGTTCGGGTAGCGCACGAAGGCCTGCGCCCCGAGCGCGCGCAGGGCGGCGCGGTCACCGCGTCGAGCGGCCGGCGAGATCGGGATCGGCTCCGGGTTGTACTCGGGCAGCTTCTCCCACGCGGCGAGCTGGCTCCGCCGCAGCCGCGCGTAGGCGTTGTCCTGGTCGCCGACCGACGCGTCCAGCGTGGCCCGCCGGAACGCCGGGTCGCGCAGGTACTTCTGCTCGATGGTCGAGGGCCCGACAGTGTGACGACGCGCGCAGGAGAGGAGCAGCGCCGCCGCGATCAGCCGTCGCATTCGGACGTCCCGCAGATCCAGTGCCCGCTCTTGGGCTCGAACGCGCAGTAGCCGTACGACGAGCCGTCCTTGCGACAGTCGCCGTCGTTCACGCAGTCGTCCTTCGGCGTGTGGCAGTGGTAGCTCAGCACGCCGTGGTAGCTGCCGCACTGCAGGCCGAACGACGGCGAGCAGAACCCACCGGGGCCGCAGTCGGCGTCGACCTGGCAGTCGCTCGGCAGGCAGCGGTGGCCGTGCTCCATCGGGTCGCACGCGCAGACCGACTTCTCGCTCTTGCAGTCGCTGTCCGTGTAGCACTGGTCGGTGCGGCAGTGCCCGGCCACGCAGCGGGAGAGGAACCCGCAGTCGGTCGCGGTGAGGCAGGGGGTGCCGGGAGCCTGCTTTCCGTGGGCGCTCGTGGTCGCGGGCGCGTCCACGCGCGAACAGGCCTCGGCCGTCGCGCGGTGCTTGCGCGGCTCGACGAGCTTCTCGGGGGCCTTCTTGGGTGCCTTCTTGGGCTTCTGCTCGGCCTTCTCGGGCGCCGCGGTCACGGCCTGCTCGCCGCGGCAGCCGACGGCGAGCACGACGACCAGGAGGAACGGCGCGCGCATGGTCAACCGACGCAGTGCCCGTAGCCGCACCGCCAGTGCCCGCTCTTCTGGTTCCATGCGCAATAGCCGCCCGGGTCCTTCTTGCAGTCGTCGTCGTCGATGCAGTCGTCGTCGGCCCGGTCTTCGGCCTTGTGGCAGTACCACCCGACGACGCCGCCGAAGGCCCCGCAGGTCTCGCCGTAGCTCGGCGAACAGTAGTTGCCGGGGCCGCAGTCGCTGTCGATCGAGCAGCCGCCCACGCGGCACGACCACCCGAACTTGCCCGATTGATTGCACACACAGACACCGCCCTTGCCGCAGTCCTCGTCGGCGTAGCAGCTGTCGTACGAGCAGTGCAGATCCGCGGCGCAGCGGCCGTTCTTGCCGTCCTTGCAGTCGGCGTTGGTGGTGCACGGGTCCCCGAGCTGGATCATCTGCGGGCCGTAGGTGCCGATCGGCTTGCTCGGCGTGGTCCGCGGGCACTCGGCGTGCGCTGCGCGGTGGTTCGCGGGCTCGCGGAGCTTGGCGGTCTTCTTCGGGGGCTTGGGCTTCTTGCCCTTGCCCTCGTCGGTCTCCTCGATGGTCTCGCCCTTCTTGATGCAGGCGCCGGCGAGCGCCCCGAGGGCGAGCACGAGGGCGAGGGCGGAGGGGATGCGCGCGTTCACGCCCCGGAGCTTATCCCGAAAGCAGCGCCACGACCTCGGCGGCGGTGGGCCGCTGGGCGGCGACCCGGCGCAGCAGGCGGATGGTGAGCGCGTCGAGGCGCGCCGCCGTCGCGGGGAGCTTCACGACGAAGCTCGGGGCCGGCGCGCTCACCGTGCCCTTGAGCACGACGACCTCCTGCGCGCTCCCGAGGAACGGCAGCGCGCCGGTGAGCGCCTCGAAGAGGACGACGCCGAGCGCGTAGAGGTCGGCCGCCGGCCCCGTGAGGTCGTCGGGCGCGAGGTAGGCGGCCGTGCCCGCCTGGTCGTCGCCCTCGGCGTCGTCGGTGACGAGGCCCACGTCGAGGAGCACGGCGCGGTCGCCCGCGACGAGGATGTTCTCCGGGCGCACGTCGCGGTGGACGAGGCCGCTCTCGTGCAGGGTCGCGAGCGCCGAGGCGATCTGCGCGACGTATCGCTCGAGGCGCAGCGTGGCCGCGTCGTCGAGCGCGGTGAACGCCGACAGGTTGCCCTCCTGCAGCGGCTGCCCGAACGCGACGGGCAGGGTGGGGCGCACGGTGAGAGGGATCACCCGCGGCGCGCGCAGGGTCCCGATGAGCGGCGCGCCGTCCACGTGGTCCATCTCGAGGACGACGCGGCCCTCGTGGTCGTGGACGCCGACGACGCGGACGAGCGAGGGGTGGGCGAGGGTGGCGAGCCGGGCCACGAGGGCGACGGCGCGGGCGCGGTCGGCGCCCTCGGCGAGGACCTTGAGCGCCGCCAGGGTGCCGTCGGGGCGCTCGGCCAGGAACACCTCGCCCTGCGCGCCGGCCCCGAGGAGGGCGCGGATCGGAAAGCCGGCGATCTGCGCTAGCATGGGCGTCCCCTGATCCAGTTCCGCGACATCAAGAAGGCGTTCGGCCCCAAGGTCGTCCTCGGCGGCGTCTCGTTCGACGTGCAGGACGGCGAGGTGTTCTTCATCATCGGCGCCTCGGGCGCGGGCAAGAGCGTGTGCATCAAGCACCTGGTCGGCCTGATGAAGCCCGACAGCGGCCAGGTGCTGCTCGACGGCGAGGACATCGCGCAGCTCACCGAGGAGCAGTTCTACCGGATCCGCATGAAGGTCGCGATGGTGTTCCAGCACTCGACGCTGTTCGACTCCATGACCTGCGCCGAGAACGTCGCCCTGCCGCTCCGCAAGCACAAGGGCATGAAGCCCAAGGACGCCAAGCAGGAGGCCATGAAGCGCCTCGAGCAGGTGACCATGCGCGAGTTCGCCGACCGCTACCCGGCGGAGCTCGGCGACGGCATGCGCAAGCGGGTGGCCATCGCTCGCGCCCTCACCATGGACCCGCGGTACGTGCTGTTCGACGAGCCCACCACCTCGCTCGATCCGGTGTCGGCGCGCCGTGTGGATCGCCTGATCCGCGAGCTCTCCGACAAGGTCGGGGTCACGAGCATCGTCGTGTCGCACGACCTCGTGTCCATCTTCTCGATCGCCGATCGCATCGCCATGGTCTACCAGGGCGGGCTGCGCAAGGTGGGCACGCCGGCGGAGTTCAAGGCGGTGGACGACCCGGTGATCCAGCAGTTCATCACCGGCACGGCCGAGGGGCCGATGGTGGTCTGACCCATCAGCTACAGGGCATCACCTCGCGCCGCAGGTGGGTCTTGAACTCGGCGAGCAGGGCCTCCACCGCCGCGTTGCCGACGACCAGGCCGTTCTCCACCCGCACGTCCTCCGGCGCGAGCCCCGCGCGCGCGACGCCGTGGGTGTTGAGGCGGCGGAACCGCGCCGGGTTGCCCGCGACCAGCGCGAACGGGGGCACGTCCTTGGTCACCTGCGAGCCCATGCCGATCATGGTGTAGGCGCCCACCGTCGAGAACTGGTGGGTCGCCGCCGCGATGCCGATGGTGGCGCAGGGCAGCACGTGGGTGTGGCCTCCGAGCACCACGTTCGGTGAGAGCGTGACGTGGTCCGACACCACCACGTCGTGCGCGACGTGCGAGTGATCCATCACGTAGACGTGGTTCCCGATCGTCGTCTCGTGATCCCCCGTGCCGCGCTGGATCACCACGAGCTCGCGGATGATCGAGTCGTCGCCGATGTGGATGGTGCCGACAGGGCCTCGGGACTTGTGCTCGCCCTCGCAGCCGATCACGCAGTGCGGGTAGATCTTGGTGCGGGCGCCGATACGGATCGGGCCCAGGAGGTAGCAGAAGGCCCCGACGGAGCTGCCCTCGCCGATCTCGACGTCGCCCTCCAGGACGGCCGTCGGGTGAACCGTGACGCTCGGATGGATTGCCGGCATGTCGTTCTGTCTATGGGGTCGTGCCCGGAGGGTAAAGTGGCGTGGTAAGTTCCGCGCCGCATGCTCGTCGAGCCGCCCCTCCGGCCAGGATGGCTGCGCGCCCTCGTCCTCGTCGGACTCGGCCTGCTGATGAGCGTGATCGCCTGGTGGCCGGCGATCAGCCTGTGGCCGGCCACCCAGCTGGGAGACGGTCAGGGCTTCCTCCGGGTGTTCGACGCCGCCCACGTAAGCGTCCTGCGCTGGCACGAGCTTCCCCTCTGGAACCCTTACGAGTGCGGCGGCGTGCCCCTCTGGGACAACCCCGAGCTCCCGGTGGCCTCTCCGTGGGTGTTCCTCACCCTCGGCCTCCGCGGTCCCGCGACGATGGTCGTCTGGTACCTCCTCCACCTCACGGTGGGGTTCGTCGCCATGTGGCTGTTCTGTCGCCACGAGCTGCGCGCGACCCGCGCCTCCACCTTCGTCGGCAGCTGTCTCTGGGCGTTCGGGGTCGCCCACACCTCGCAGTACGCCGGGGGGCACGCCGCGCTCACCACGTTCCTGTACCTGCCCGGCGCCCTCCTGCTCTGGCGTCGCTCGTCGGAGAGCTGGGACGCAGCCGTCGGGCTCGGCCTGCTCGTGGCCTCGATCATGTTCGACGGAGGGGTCTACCCTCTGGTCCACATCGGCTCGATCCTCGCGCTCGAGACCGTGCTGCGCATCGGACGCCACCCGCTGCGACTGCCCCGCGTGCTCGGGGCTGCGGGGGTGGTGCTGGTCGTCGCCATCAGCGTCGGCGCCTGCCGATTCCTGCCAGTCTTCGATCAGCTGCGTCACCACTCGCGCGAGCTCGGGGTCGAGACCGACAAGGTCTCGTACAACACCCTGCGGTCCATGTTCCTCGATCGCAGCCACGAGTGGCGCGTCGAGGGCCAGTCGTACGTCTGGCCCGAGTACATGGCCTACACCGGGCGCCTGGTGCTCGTCTTCGCAGCCGTCGGCGTGGTGCTCGGTGGCGCCGAGACCCTGTGGCTGGTGATCCTCGCGGGCTTCGCGTTCTCGATGATGGTGGGGCACGTCCGCCCGTGGGCGCCGTGGGCCTACCTGAAGGCGCACGTCTTTCCCTTCAAGGCCATGCGCGTCCCCTCGCGCTACCGGATCTCGTTCACGTTCTTCGTGGCGACGTTCGTCGTGGTCGCCCTCGAGCGGGCGCCAGTCCTGTTCCGCAAGCTACGGTTCGCCTCGCACCTGCGCCTCTCGTTCCGCGCGGTCCTGGTGTCGATCGCGCTGCTCGGCGCCGGTGACGTCCTCGGGCTCACGACCGACCTGGTCGGGACCAAGTTCGGAAACTCCAACCAGGCCGTCGTCGACCCGTCGCCGCGCCTCTACCTCGAGGGTCCGGGGCTCGCGAGCTTCATCGACCAGCCGCGCCAGAACCGCGGTCGGCTCCAGTGCACGGACTCGTGGCCGTTCACCGAGGGGGCGCCGCTGTGGGTCGGCGACGTCCCGCAGGCGCGCGCCAAGGATCCGGGGGTCGCGACCGTGACCGACATCCGGCGGACGCAGAACAAGATGTTCCTCACGGTCGACGCCAAGCAACCGACCAGGGTCCTCCTGAACCTGCCCTACGAGCGAGGCTTCCGCACCACGGTCGGCGTGCTGGTCGACGACGCCAAGCAGCTCGCTCTCGACCTGCCGGCCGGGCACCACCGCGTCCGCGTCTTCTACTGGCCTCCCTTGCTCACCAAGGGCTTCGTGCTCACCGGCTTCGGCCTGCTCGGCTCGCTCGCGTTCCTGTTCCGCGCCCCGCTACGCCGGGTGCTCGCTCGCTTGCGCCGCCGCTAGCGGAGGAGCGCGGCGAAGGCGTCCATCGCCTGGTCGCACTCGCTGGCCTCGATCCCCGCGAACATCGGCAGGTTGACCACGTTGCGGCAGAAGGCGCGGCTCTCTGCGAGATCGCCGCAGCGGATCGCCTCCGTCGTGCACGGCTGCGCGTCCATCGTCTCGGGGTAGGTGCGGGCGGCGCCGATGCCGGCCTCGCCGAGCGCCTTCACGAGGGCCTCGCCACGGCCCCCGCTCACCTGGAAGACCGAGAGGTAGCCGTTGCCCTCGATCCCCTTCGGCGGCCCCATGAACCGAGCGCCCGCGCCGGCCGCGCGCTGCTCGTAGCGTGTCATCGCCGCGCGCCGGGTCTCGAGGATCCAGGGGAGCTCGTCGAGGACGCGGAGGATGAACGCGGCCTGCAGGCCCCCCATGCGCGAGTTCCAGCCGACGTGCGAGTACGAGTAGTGGGTCGCCCGGCCGTGGTTGCAGAGCGTGCGGACGAGCTGCGCGTCCTCGGCCGAACGCGTGAGGATGGCCCCGCCGTCCATCGCGCCCCCGACCACCTTGGCCGGGTAGAACGAGAGCGTCGCCACGCGGGCACCCGAGAGAACGGGCTCGCCGTCGACGCTCACGCCGAAGCACTGCGCGCCGTCCTCGAGGAGCTTGATCCCTCTCTCCTCGCAGAGCTTGCGGAAATCGGAGAGGCGATGCGTGGCCCAGCCGAACAGGTGGGGCAGGATCGCTGCGTCGAAGCGGTGCTGGTCGTGCGCTGCGACGAAGGCCTCGTACGAGAGCTGACCGTCGTCCGCGTCCACGTCCACGAGCACGGGGATCAACCCGAGCTGGGCGATGGCCTCGTAGGTCGCCCAGAAGGTGAGGTTCGGGAGCGCCACCTTCGCGCCTCGCGGGAGGCCGAACGCCTGCAGGCCGATGATCAAGGCGTCGGTGCCGTTCGCGCAGCTGACCACGTTGGCGGCTCCGAGCACCTCGCCGAGGCGCTCCTCGAGGCGCTTGACGGTGGGACCTCCGACGAACTCCGTGCGGTCGAGGATCTGGGTCCAGTCCGCGAGCACGGGGTCGCGAAAGCGGCGGACGAGGCGGCTCAGATCGATGAACGGGACGCGCGGGCTCATGCGCCCGGTGTAGCGGCTCGGATGCGGTGCGGCGAGCCGGTCTCGCTAGGCCCGACGGGGAGGGCTGCGGCGGCGCAGACGGAGCAACGAGCGCAGCATCCGCGTGCCGTCGCGGAGCGGGTGGACGGTCGAAGGGCGGCGGCTCGGCGCGAGACGAACCGGCAACTCGACGACCTGCTCCCCACGCTGCTCGGCGAAGTACACGAGCTCGGTGGTGTAGAAGTAGTCCCGCGAGACGACGAGTCGCGCGAGGCTCGTGGCCAGGTCCTGCCGGAAGACGAACGTGCCCTGCGAGTCGCGCGTGTGCATGTCGAGGGCGGCGCGTCGGGCCAGCTGGTAGACGCGCGACATCACGCCCCGCAGCGGTGACGAGGGAACAGCGCTCCCCGGATGGGCCTTCGAGCCGATGTACATCCTCGCGTCGCCGGGGTCGGCGAGCCAGGCCTCGAGGTCCGAGAAGTCGAACGGCAGATCGGAGGCCGTGAGCACGATCCACGCAGCGCTCGGGTCGCCCGGCAGGCGCTCGGCCTCGTTGATGCCCCGGTGGATGGCGTAGCCGAGCCCTGCCGACGGCTCCCGGAACGCATGCACGATGACCCCGAGGCGCTCCCCGACGAGCGCCTGGCACCGCTGCCACGAGTCGTCGCGGCTGCCGTTCTCGACCAGCAGCACGTGGTGGTGGCCCGGGTGCTTCGCGCCAGGAAGACTCGAAAGGGTGCGGGTCAGCGTGTCGACGGTGCTCTCGAGGATCGCCCCATCGTTGTGGACCGGCACGACGTAGCGGAGCGAGTAGTCCGGGCGGCGGGAGCTTTCCACGGCGAGCTCACGAGGAGGTGTCTGCGTGCGCCGTCTTGGCCAGGGCCTCGATCGCGAGCTGCACGGCGCGGGTGGCCTCGACAGGCTGGCAGATGGGGGTGACCTCGCCGTCGAGGAAGCGGCGGAACGCCGAGAGCTGGCCGCGGAGCGGCTCCTCCTTGCGGACGTTGAACTCGATCTTGTCCGAGTTGCGGTAGTCCTCGGCGAGCTGCGAGAAATCGACGAGCGAGGGCTCGGGCCCGCGGCGCAGCAGGTTGCCGCCGTAGATCGTGCACGTCTGCAGGATGAGATCGGCGAACAGCACGCCCTTGCTGCCCGTGACGCGGAGCGTGCGGATCTTGGTGGGGCTCAACCAGTTGACGTGCACGGAGGCCGAAGCGCCTTGGGCCGTCTTCAGCAGCATCTCGGCGGTGTCGAACACCTTCTCTTGCAAGGTGTCGTGGCAGACGCTCGCGACGAGCTCGGTGCGGCCACTCAGCATGTAGAGGATGTCGAGGTCGTGCACGGCGAGGTCGAGCAGCACGTTGTTGCCGTCGCGCACGCTCTCCGGATAGCCACCGACGCGGGTGAAGCTGAAGTGGATGGGGGTGCCGGCGAAGCCCGCCTGCAGCACGTCGGCGACCTTGCGCACGACCGGGTTGAAGCGCTCGACGTGCCCGATGGCCACCTTGGAGCCCTTGGTCTCGGCGAGCGCGATGAGCTCGTTGCACTGCTGCACGGTGGAGGCGAAGGGCTTCTCGAGCAGCACGTGCTTGCCCTGGCCGAGGAGTGCCCGACCGAGCCCGTGGTGCGTCTCGGTCGGCGTGGCCACCACCGCGGCGGCGTAGTCGGTCGGCACGTCGGCCAGCTCGGCGACGACCGGGACACCGGACACGTCCTTCGACCGGGCGGCCAGCACCGGGTCGACGATCGCGCGCAAGCGAAAATCGGGGCTCTCGGACAGGACGCGCAGATGGTTCTTTCCCATCCGGCCCGCGCCACAGAGGATGACGTCGACAGGCGAGCTCATGCGCCCTTCCCATAGCTCGTGACGGCGGGGAGAGCACGAACCCGCGTGACCCACAGGCGGAGCCGCTGCGTGAGGACGATGCCTGCGTAGACGAGCAGTAGACCGAAGGTCAGCGCCGAGACGACGGCGCTCACCTGGAACAAGCGATCCACGAACCGGATCTCGAGCCGATGGCTGCCCGGGGGCACCCGCACGGCGAGCAGGCCCTGGTGGTTGACGACCTTGCCGACGTTGGCGCGGAAGCGACGGTTCCAGTTCTGGTTGACCACCACCAGCGTCTCGCGGGAGGCATCGACCTGCAGGTCGATCGCGTTGGGCGTCCAGCGCAGGCGGCGAACGGTCGCCGCGCTCGGATCGAGCGGGAACTCCTCCTCGGGAAGGTCGGCCCGCAAGGCCGGCGACTGCGGAATCGGGATGCCGAGGATGCACCGCAGCGAGCCCGCGTCGGCCATGTTGAACAGGTGGATGTCGCGACGGTTGCCGCGCATCTGGCGGAACGGTTGCTCGCGCGACAGCGGCGCCTCGAAGAGGAAGAGGCTGTCGGCGGTGATCACGCGCTCGAGCACCTGGTTGCGCGCTCGGGGGTAGAGCAGGCCGACGGCGGTCAACAGCGACGCACCGACCATGAGGGCCGAGACGACGACCCCGGCGGGCCGCCTCGGCAGGCGAGGGCCGACGCGGAACGCGACGCGCACCCGCTCGAGCAGGATCGGGAACGCGTCCTCGACGCGGCTCCATCCCCGCGCGGCCGCCACCGAAAGGAACAGGATGACGAGCACGGTGTAGCGCTCGGGCGCGCGCAGCTGCGACAAGAGAGGGAGCTGCTTGAGCAGGTGGTAGGGCGAGCGGGGGTCGAAATCGCCCATCGAGAGCAGGAAGAAGAACGCAGCGAGGCCGACGAAACGAGCCGCAGCCCGGTCGAGGAACACGAGGCCGAGGAACGCGACGACGAGGAGCCACGGGTAGTTCGTGGAGAGCTCCGTGAACATGAGCTGCGGCGTGTGGGACTCGACGGGGTTCCACACCCGCTTGAACTGGCGCAGGAACGAGACGAGCGGGAACAGCTTGATCGCCGACAGCAAGAGCGAGACGAAGCCGATCGTCACGAGGCTCTTCCAGGGCTTGATCCACGTGCGCGGCCGCGGGCCGCCGAGCGCCTCCCCCGTGGCGAGCAGGGTCAAGAGGAACAGCACGAGGACGAGGAACGGGGTCGGGTAGGTGCCCGCGCACAGGAAGATCCACGCCGTGAAGAACCCGCCGAGGAGGCGGTGGGGCACGGACTCCTCACCCTCGTAGAAGCAGTAGAGCACCCACGGGATGAGCTCGAAGCCCATCTGCAGGTTGAGGGCGCCCTCGTGCACGAACGTGATGAGCCCGATCTGGGTCGCATAGACGGTGGCGCCGAACACCGCGCCGAGCGTGGACGCGTCGAACTTGCGACACAGGCGGAACATGCCCTCGAGACCCATGACGATCCCGAGCACCGGCGCGAGGTGGCGCCCGCGCGCCACGCCGAAGGCGAGCTTGAGGAGGAAGTCCGGCGCGAGGAACGTGGACTCGGGCTCGGCGAGCCCTACCGTGCCGCCACACCACCAGGGGTTCCACAGGGGGATCTGATGGAATTGGACGAAGCTCTTGTAGCCGACCAGATCCAGCGCGTGGTGCTGGTGGTCGTCCATGTACTCCATCAGCTGGTGCGGCTGGGTGAGCCACCCCGGGAAGACGACCGTGACGATGGTCACCCACAGCGCGAGCCGCAGCAGCGGCAGCGAGAGGAACCAGTCGGTCCAGCGCACACGCGGGGTCATTCGTGCCTCAGGTCGAGCGGGGGTACGGTCGGCGTGAGCGGCTTCCCGTCGGGCCCGGGCCAGCGCTCGTGGATGCCCTCCTCGAAGGCCAGGTAGATCTGCGAGAGCGTGACGCCGTAGCGGGTCGCGAGGGCCCGCGCGAGGGCTCGCTCGCGGTAGCCGCGATCGTCCTCCTGCGACCAGGCATGGCCCTTCCAGGTGTTGGCCTTCACGTCGTGATCGCGGTCGGCGATCTCGGCGGCGGCGAGCTCGGCGAAGATGGTCTTGCGCGTGGCCTCCGGCAGACCGAAGCGCACCCCCGGTGGCTCGGCCTGGGGCAGCGGGCGGGGCGCGGGCACCGCGAAGAACGGCTTGAAGGCCTGCATGCTCACGCGGAAGAGGATGATCGCCGCGACGAGCTGCGCCCCGAGCTGCAGCAGCACGCCGACCCGCGAGCGGGGGGTGAACGCTCCCGCAGGCGGCGGCGGAGCGGTCGACTCCACCCACTCTCGCAGCCCCTTCGCGAGCTCGAGCCAGCGTCCCCTCTTCACGGGACCATCACCTCGGCCAGACTCGCCCCGAGCTCTCGTCGGCTCTTGACCACGATCCGGACGGCGTCGACGTTGCCGTCCGACACGAGGGGCACCGAGACCCACGGTTGCTTCGCGTACCGCGGCTGGTCGGCGAACGTGCCGTCCGTGGCCTTGACGACCTTCGAGCCCACGAGGGCCTCCACGCGGAAGTCGACCACGCCATACGACGCCGGTTCGTACCCGTTCAACAACAGGACGCGCGTGACGGGCCGCGAGGACCGGAAGCGCAGCTCGATCCACCCGTTGCTGGCGTCGGGCAGGATCCAGTGGGTGGACTCGTCGCCGTCGAGCACGTTCTCGGGCATGAACTTGCCGCCCCAGCTCGCCGATGCAGTGACGCTGATGGCCGTGCGCTTGAACCACCACGCGCCGACGACCGCGATCAGGATCAGCGCGGTGATCGCGGTGAGGCTTCGCTCGAAGCGGACCGTCGATCGGCCGCGCTTGCCGACCGACAGCGGATCGAGCTCGCTCGCGAGCGCGCCGTGGGCGGCCAGGAGCTCGGGGACGAGATCGAGGTGCTCCTGCTTCACGTCCGCGTCGAGGGTCGGTAGGTTCGCGCAGGCCTCGCGCAGCGCTGCACGATCCACCTCCCTCGCCGTGCCCGCGACCAGCGCGTCGAAGGCGTCGAGACCCGAGAAGGCCTCGGCAGCCGACCGGAGGGCCTCGGCGACCGCGCCGTCCGTGAAGAGATTCTCCGCGGCCTCCCGGCGCTGATCGGCGAGGGCGAGGGCCTGCCCGAGGCGCGTGACCGTGGCCTCGTCGAGCTTGCTCGCGCGCGCTTCGGCCTCGCGCAAGAGGAAGAACTCGCGGACCTCGGCGACGGTGGTGCGCAGCCAGGCCGCGACCCCCTGGGCCCACCCCTCACGAGCGTCCGCGGCGGACATCGGCGAGGAGTCCTAGTCGAAGTGGGCACGGACGAGAACCACCGGTCGGAGCCGGCAATCCCCTCACGGCTGGTACCACCACACCCAGTGCTTGCGGCTCGGCGAGAACACGCACCCGTCCGACGGAAATGGGGCCTTTTCACCCGGACGGCACTCGTCGGCGACCGTGGTGCAGAATCGACCGAGCGCCTCGTCGGGACCGCTCGGGTCGCTCGGACGGACCTCGTCGCCGCGGACGAACCCGGTGGTCGGGAGGATGAACGGCTTGCTGAGGGCGCAGACCTGTCCCGACGCGCAGTCGGCGTCGGTGCGGCAATCGCCGAGCGAGAGGCACAGGTTCTGTCCGGCGAAGCCGATGCCACACTCGCAGACGCCCTTCGCCCCGCAGTCGGAGTCCTTGGTGCAGACGTCGTAGGTGCAACGGGTGCCGAGCGATCCGCCGCCGTAGAAGATGGTCTTCTTGAGCTCGTTGCAGCGGCCGCCGGCCCCTGTCGTGCAGTCGACATCGAGCTTGCACTCGATCGCGGCGTCGGCGCCCGCGTCGACGCCGCCGTCGGCGCCGGCGTTGCCAGCGGGTCGTGGTGTCGTCGCGGTGCAGGCCGTGGACGTCGCCCGCCCCGGCGGCAGCGCACGTGCGACGTCCGTGGGCGTGTCGGTGGGCGCGTCCACGCCGTCGTCCCGCACGTCCGCGGTGCCCGTGTCACCCGTGCTCGTCTCGACCGTGCCCGTGTCGACGGCGCCGGCAGGAGGGTCGGCGCTCTCGGAGCAGGCGACGAGGGTCAGCGCCAGCCACGTGGAGACGAATCGGTCCATGGGCACCACCGAGCAAGCCACGGGCCACTCGAACACCCCATGAACCTCACGCTCGCGGAGAGTTCGAGGGTGCCAGCCTGTGCCGGAATCAGCCGACCTTCGCCGCCACCGTCAGCGCCGCCTGCTTCCCCGCCGCGCTCGCCAGCGCCTCCACGGGCAGCGACAGCGCGAACAGCGGCGCCCCCACCAGCGCCGAGGCCGCGAGGTGCGCCGCGAACGCCGGCGCGCTCATCCCGCGCAGCGCGCCGCGGTCCTTCACGATCTCGTACAGGTAGTTCTGGTGCGGCAGCACCGCGTTCAGCGCGCTCTGCATCCACCCGCTGGTGCCGTACTCCGGCAGGAACGCCACCTCTTTCTGCACGCGCAGCCCGGCGCGCCCGAGGCAGTCGCGGAGCGTGTCGTGATCGAAGTGCACGAGGTGCCGCGGCGGATCGAGGTGGAACCACGCCCCGCCGAACAGCGCGCCCTGCCAGCTCGCGAGGTTCGGGACCGACACCACCAGCGTGCCCCCGGGGCGCAGCAGCGCCTTGAGCTTCTGCAGCACGTCGACCGGCGCGGGGACGTGCTCGAGCACGTGCCACAGCGTGATCACGTCGAAGGTGCCGAGCTCGGCGGCGGCCTCCTCGAGCGGCGCCTGCATCAGCGTGAGGTTGCCCGACCGCGCCGTCGTGCCGAGGCTGAACGGCTCGAGCCCGACCGACTCGTAGCCGGCGTGCGCCATGTAGCCGGCGAACGCACCGTTGCCGCACCCGTAGTCGAGCACGCGCGCCGGCGGCGCCGCGACCGAGCGGACGAACGCCGCGCGCTGCCGGCGGAACACCGACATCGCCGCGCGCACGCCGCGGAGGGCGGCCGTGTCGCTCTGGTCGAACGTGGGATACAGCTCCGAGGGCGGTGGCGCCGTGCGCGCGTCGGTGAACACCACGCGGCAGTCGTCGCAGCGGACGATGGGGTAGCCGTTCTTCGAGACGAACGCCGAGGAGATCCGGGTGCCCTGGCACACCGGGCAAGAAAGCTCGCTCATGAGATGGGCTCTTGTCGCTTCGAGGTCTTGTCGTCGATCACGTAGAGGGGCAGCTGGATCACGTCCTTGTAGACGCGCGCGAGATAGATGCCGATGACGCCGAAGGCGATGGCGAACCACGCCGCGTTCACCATGGCGAACGCCGTGGCCGCCCGGGCGAACGGCGAGAGGCCGAGCCGCGCCCCGAACGCGGCCACGAGGCCCGCGCCGACGAGGTCGCACAGCACCATGAACGCGCCGAAATAGGCGAGGATCCGCAGCGGCAGCGTGGACGAAGAGAGGATGCCCGCGATGCCGAACTTGGCGGCCGAGAGCAGGTTGTAGTGGGTCTCGCCGGCGATGCGGCGCTGGCGCTTGTAGGGGATGCCCTCGCGCTTGAAGCCGATGTAGCCGACCTGCCCGCGCACGAAGGGGAACGAGGAGCGGGTCTTGAGCACCGCGTCGCGCACGCGGCGGTCGACGAGGAAGAACTCCGCCATGTCGAGCACGATCTCGTGGTCGGCGACGCGGCGGGTGAAGCGGTAGAACAGCTTGCGACCCCAGTGCATGAGGATCAGCTCCTCGCGCTTGTCGCGGATGCCGTAGACGACGTCCGCGCCGTCGAGCCAGCGCTGGATGAAGCGCGGGAGCATCTCGGGCGGGTCTTCGCAGTCGACGTCGATGTTGCACACGGCCTCGCCGCGCGCGTGGGTCATGCCGGCGGTGATCGAGGCCTGGTACCCGTAGTTGCGGCTGAAGGTGATGACGTTGACCCGCGGGTCCTCGGCCTGCAGCTCGTTGATGATGGCGAGGGTTCGGTCGGTGCTCCGGTTGTTGACGAACAGGAGCTCGAAGCGGACCTTGGCCTCGATCTCCGCGATGGCCTTGGTGAGGCGCGCGTAGAACAGGGGGATGGTGACCTCCTCGTTGAACACGGGGGTCACGATGGTCACGAGCGGGCGGGTCGCCGTCTCGGTCAGGGCTTCGCTCATGCGGAGTACGCCTCGATCTGCGAGAGGGTGAGCGCCGTGACGTCGGCGTGCTCGTAGTAGGCGCGGTACCAGGCGACCGTGCGCGCGATGGTCTCGTCGACCGCCCAGCGCGGCCGCCACCCGAGCTCGGCGACGGCGCGGTCGATGGCGAGGCGCAGGAGCCCGGCCTCGTGCGGGGCCTTCGGGTCGCGGCCGTCGGTCCACTCGCCCGAGCCCCAGGCCTGCACGATGCGGTCGGCGAGGGCGCCCACGTTGCACGCGCCGTCGGCGGCCGGCCCGAAGTTGTAGGCCGTGCAGTGGCGCGCCGCGTGCTCACCGAGCAGCTTGGTCGCGAGCAGGAGATACCCGCCGAGGGGCTCGAGCACGTGCTGCCAGGGGCGCACGCTGGTCGGGTTGCGGACGACGAACGGCTCGTTCTTCGCGAGCGACCGCACCGCGTCCGGGACGATGCGGGCCTCGGCCCAGTCGCCGCCGCCGATGACGTTGCCGGCGCGCGCGGTGGCGAGGGCGACCCCGTGCTGCGCGAGGCGGTCCGGCGCGAAGAAGCTGCGGCGGTAGCTCGCCGTCGCGATCTCGCAGGCGGCCTTGCTCGCCGAGTAGACGTCGTGGCCGCCGAGCGAGTCCTCCTCGCGGTAGCCGTACACCCACTCGCGGTTCTCGTAGCACTTGTCGCTGGTCACCACGACCACGGCGGCGCGCGTCCTGGCCTTGCGCAGGGCCTCGAGGAGGTTGACCGTGCCCATCACGTTGACCTCGAGGGTCTCGTGGGGCTCCGCGTACGAGCGGCGCACGAGTGGCTGCGCGGCGAGGTGGAAGACGACCTCGGGCGCGGTCTCGGCCACCAAGCGCTCGAGCGCGGCGCGGTCGCGCACGTCGCCCACGATCGACCGGCAACGGCGCTCGACCCCGACCGCCTCGAACAGGCAGGGGGTGGTGTCGGGCGCGAGGGCATAGCCGGTGACCTCGGCCCCGAGCGTCGAGAGCCACGTGGTGAGCCAGCCGCCCTTGAAGCCGGTGTGCCCGGTGACGAGGACGCGACGACCGCGCAGCGCCGAGAGCTCGGAGAGCATCACGCCCAGCTCTTCCAGGGGGCGTGCCCGCCGTCCCACATCTCGTTCAGCAGGTTGAACTCGCGCAGGGTGTCCATGGGCTGCCAGAACCCGTCGTGCGGGTAGGCGACCAGCTCCGCGTCGCGCGAGAGCGACTGGAGCGGCTGGCGCTCGAGCACGGTGGCCGGATCGTCGCCGAGATAGTCCCAGATCCGCCGGCTGTCGAAGACGAAGAAGCCGCCATTGATGTACCCCTCGGCGGTCTGGGGCTTCTCGTTGAACTCGGTGACGATTCCAGACTGGATCTGCAGCTCACCGAAGCGGCCAGGCGGGCGCACGGCGGTGACGGTGGCGATCTTGCCGTGGGCGCGGTGGAACGCGAGCAGCTTGGTCACGTCGACGTCGCTCACGCCGTCGCCGTAGGTGAGGAGGAACTCGCCCGTGCCCTCGACGTAGCGGCGGAGCGCGGCCACGCGACCGCCGGTCATGGTGTGCTCGCCGGTGTCGGCGAGGGTGACGGTCCAGTCCTCCTCCTCGCGCTGACGCTCGAGGGTGACCGCCGCATCGCGCCCGAGCCGCACGGTACAATCGGCCATCATGGCGCGGTAGTTGAGGAAGAACTCCTTGATCAACCAGCCCTTGTAGCCGAGGGCCAGCACGAACTCCTTCACGCCGTGGTGGGCGTAGCCCTTCATGATGTGCCACACGATCGGCTTGCCGCCGATGGGGAGCATGGGCTTGGGGAGCGCCTCGTTCACGTCGCGGATGCGGGTGCCGGCGCCGCCGCAGAGGATGACCGCCTTCATGGGCGCACCTCGCGGACCCGGGGCTCGGGCACGGGCACGACGAACCGGCCGCCCGCGGCGCCGTACGCCGAGAGCTGACGCTCGATCTCGTCGACGAAGTTCCACGCGAGGACGAGCAGGTAGTCGGGCCGGCTTTCGAGCACGCGGTCGGGCGAGACGACCGGCAGGTGCACGCCGGGCATCAGCTTGCCGATCTTGTGCGGGCTGCGGTCGGCGACGAACGGCAGCGTGTCGCGGCCGATCCCGCAGTAGTTGGCGAGCACGACGCCCTTGGCCGCCGCGCCGTACCCGGCGACGACCTTGCCGCCTTCGCGCAGGCCCGCGAGGAACTCGGGGATGCGCGTCTTGAGGCGCTCGGTGCCCTCGGCGAACGCCCGCAGACGAGCCCGCGCGTCCACCGCGCGCTCCTCGGCCAGGAAGCGCGCGACGTTGGCGGTCGGCGTCGCCCCCTTGCGCTTGCCACGCGCGATGAGCGAGCCGCCGTGCAGGCCGATCTCCTCGACGTCCCACAGCACGAGCCCCGCCTCGGCGAACAGGCGGTCGAGCGCGGCGACCGAGAAGTAGCTCAGGTGCTCGTGGTAGATGGTGTCGAACTCGAGCTTGTCGAGCATCTCGCGCAGATAGGGCACCTCGACGTGGAGCACGCCGTCGTCGGCGAGCCAGTGCCCCGCACCCTCGATGAAGTCCACGACCTCGGGCACGTGGGCGACCACGTTGCGCGCGAGGATCAGCCGCGCCGGGCCGACGCTCTGCCGCAGGGCGCGGCCGGTCTTGCCGTCGAAGAAGCCCACGTGGGTCGGCACGCCGTCCTTGATCGCCACCTCGGCCACGTTGCGCGCCGGCTCGACGCCCTGGATCCGACAGTGGGCCGTGAACGGCTTCAGGATGCAGCCGTCGTTGCTGGCGAGCTCCGCGACGAGGTCGGCCTTCGTCAGCGACAGCTCGCGCGCGTAGCGGGCCGCGAGCGCCTCGCCGTGTCGCACGACGGTCTCGGACATCGACGAGAAGTAGATGTAGTCGCTGAAGATCGCCGCCGGATCGAGCGCATGGGTGAGCTGCACGTGGGTGCAGGCCGGGCAGTGCCGCAGGGCGAGCGGGTGGCGCGGCTCGCTCGGCACCTCGTCGAGCGACGAGAGGAAGCGGTTCACCTGCGGCATCATCCCGAGCGAGAGCACGTCCTCGAGGTCGGTCGAGCGGCAGATGCGGCAGGCGTGGACGACGGTCTCCATGGCGGTTCCTCAGATGCGTAGCTGGGCGAGCTGCTCGGTCACAGGCGGGGACTTGTACGCGTGGCGCTCGCTCGCGAGCACGACGCGAGCGGGGCGGGGGGCGACCTGACCGGCCTGTGCCCACTCGACCTCCTCGACGGCGAGGGCGGGCAGGTGCAGCGCGGTGACGATGGTCTCGGCCCAGGTGGCCTTGGTGTAGGCCACGCCGCCCGTGAGGTGGACGACGCCGCGCACGCCCTCTTCGAGCAGCGAGAGGGTCGACTCGGTGAGCCAGTGCGCGCTGGTGGGGCACCCGGCCTGGTCGCGCGGCACGCGGAGGTGCTCGCCGGTGCGGGCGGCGCCGGCCACGCGGTACACGTAGTTCTTCTTGCGGATCTCCTCGCCGAACACCCACGCCGCGCGCACGATCAGCGCATCGCCGTGGGCGAGGAGGAGCTCCTCCGCGGCGAGCTTGTGCCGCGAGTACACGTTGAGCGGGTGGGGCGGGTCGCTCTCGACGTGGGCTTCGCGACGGCCGTCGAACACCTGGTCGGTCGAGTAGAAGACCACGGGCACCGCGGCGCCGCCGAGGGCTCGCAGCACCGCGGCCACGGCGCCGACGTTCTGCTTCTCGCTGCGCTCCGGGTCGGCTTCACAGCCGTCGACGTGCGAGTAGGCGGCGCAGATCACCACCGCCGACGGGGCGACGTGCGCGAACGCCGTCGCGAGGGCGGCGCCGTCGGTCGCGTCGAGCGCCAGCGTGGCCTCGCCGAGCACGCTCCGCCCGGCGCCGATCACC